>PWXJ01000153.1 GCA_003561965.1 PVC group bacterium | reverse complement strand
TCGTCTTCTGGACCATCACTTCGGCCTGGGCCGGGGTGTTGACGGCCAGGCGGCCGATGTCGATGTCGGGGACCCGGTCGTCCCCGACCAGGCAGGCGTACCAGTTGTCGGAGGCGGTCTCCATAAACTGGCTCCGGAACATATAGGGGGGGATGTAATTCGGCGGGCTGTTGCCGCGATAGTTCTGGTAATCGAAGTTCCCGTCCCCGACCAGGAGAACGTACCGGGGCCGGTTCAGGGAGTCCCACTCGAGGTAGGCGTACTGGAGGAAACGCTGGATGGCTTCGGGGGTGAAGTCGCCGAAACCGAAGGTGTTGTAGACGTCTCCGATATCGAAAGCCTCCACCCGGAGCCCGGAGTCTCCCCGGAAATCGATCAGCGGCTGGAGGGCGGCGCGGAAATCGGGGTGGGTGATGACGATGTAATCGACCGCCCGGGGCGAGGCGAGGTCGGAAGGGGTGTTTCGAACCAGCAGGGGGCGGGCTGCCGCCTCAATCCGACCCGCCCAGTACCTCTCTTCTCCGGCTTCTCCCTTGCGGAAGTCGAGCGTGTAGCCGCCGTCACCGTGGACGCTGAATCCGGTGAGGCGGCTGGGGACTTCCGGGTCGGTGACCCGGTAGAGTCCGAGTTCGGGTCCGGTAAAATCGGTGACGCGGTAATCCCCCTTTCCGGAAGCGGTGAAGATGAGACTGTCCCCCTGGACGGAATAGTCCCGCCAGAAAGCCAGATCGAAATACTTGACGTAGATGTAATCCACCGAGACATCTGGGTCAGCGACCTGGCGGGTGGTGATGGTATTGACGCCCTCCTGGAAGAATTCCTGGGGGATATCGGATTGGAAATTGTAAGAGACCCGCCCCTCCCAGGAAAATTCTCCCAGGAGGTTTCCGTTGAGGTAAACCCGGGTGCGGTGAGGAGTGTTGGTGATCCCCCAATATCGGGCAGCGAACTGTGCCGTTCCCTCCCTTCCGCTTACCCCGGCCAGGTTAAACTCGGTATTAAAAGGAAAATCGGTTCCGGAGACATTTCCGGCGAAACCCCAGAACCAGCTGTTGTCACCGGCGCCCATCGGCAGGTGGGGGTTGTAGATTTTACGCTCCTCGAGGTGAGAACGATCAAGGAAATACTCCTGGCGGGACGGGCGGCCGGAGCGGGGTGAAGAGACTGCCTCCATCCGCCGCCCGTTCCCGGCGGTCTGGTAGAGCCAGTAGGTTCTGGTCTCGGTGTAGAAACCGGTGTCGGCTTCCCCCCAGAAGGCGACGTAATCCCCCGGAGCCCAGCCCCCGCTCTCTTCGCCCTCGACGTGGACGGCGATCTCCCGGCCCCGGTGATAGACCCTCAGCGACCGGGGATCGCCCCCGAGATCGAACCCGGCATCGGCCAGGTCCTGGTAGCCGATCACCTGGATGCCGTCTTTGGTGACGGAGGCCAAAAAGGAGTCGGGGGAAGCGGACAGCTCGAACTGGGCCCCGTAGTCGGTCTCGGTCCGCCCGGGGAGCGATTTGACCGTCCCGCCGAAGGCGATATCGACCGTGATACGATCACTGGACTCGAGTGTCTCTGCCGGAGCGGAATAGCGCAGCGGGGCGACCCGGAGATTGACGAACTGCTCCTCTCCCGCCCAGAGCGGGCCGGAGGATTCCACCACCCGCTCCGGGTACCAGTCCTTGCCTTCTCCGGGCTGGATTTCCCGGGGGAGTTCTTCCAGGACCGATAACCGCTCCCGGTTCTGTTCCCGGGCCGCCCGAAAGAAATTTTGCTCCTGGGAGGAGAGAGAGGCGAAAAGTTCTTCATCCTCCAGGTTCTTTTCAATCCAGAGCCTCTCCAGGTCCAGCCGGATCCGCTCATCCCCCGGCGAACGGCGGAGGCTGAGCCCGGACTCCCGCCGGGGAGGGGAGGCGGCAGCCGTGACCTCGACATATTCCACTCCGGGCAGAGGGATGGAGAAGACCAGGGCGGGGAGGGGAGGTCGTCCCGGCTCTTCCAGGGAGAGATACCCGGGAATCTCGGCCCGGTATTCCCCGCTTCCGGTCTCCAATTCCTCCAGTTTGTAGCCCGGGACGTCAATCTCGATGGTCAGACCGAATTCGTCCTCCCGGACGATCCGATAGCCCTCTCTCGCCCCTATCTCCCGGAAGCTTTCCCGGTCCCCCGCGTACCCGGAACGGGGAGAAAGCGTATCCTCCGCCGTCCGGGATCGGGCAGCCGGGATATCCATCTCGGCCGTCCGGCTGACGGGGGGTAGGGAGGTGTCGGAAGGGACCTCGACCGGGGAATCCGGTTGTTCCCGGCGGCCCGGGAAGAAGCGGAAAGTTGTGAGAATAACCGCCGCCCCTGCCGCCAGCAAAAAGATCGTCAGATATCTTTTCATTTGTAGCAATAGAGCACGGATTGTCCTCAATTTCAAGGGGCTAAGGGAAAAATACCCTGGTCAGAATCCAGCGGGGGGACTTGACCAGACGGGCTAAAAGCCCGCTGCGCCCAAAGGAACTCGTGCGGCCGGTGGAGGCGAAGAGGGCGGCTTCGCCCCGGGAGAGGCCGGCGATTATCTGTTTAAGCAGGCGGGGAAGGGGGCGGTCGAGATGGTAAGTTCTCCCCGATCCGGCCCTTTCCACCGCCGTGACCCGGCCGGCGATGGCCGCGCTCCCCGCCGGGCGGTCGGCCCGGGGTAGGGCGTCACCCTTGGTCAGAAACTTCCCCGATCCGGGGGCGGCGGCGATCACCCGGTGGACAACCCAGCGTTTCGCTTCGTCGAGGAAGACCACGCAGTCTCCCGGTCTGATCCCCTCCTTCTGCCCGGCGGGCAGAAGGAGGACGGTTACCCGGTCCCCCGGCCGGATGAAGGGGTGCATACTCCGTCCCTGGGGCTGAAATTTGATCGGTGGCCGGTCTTCCATAAGAGCCGGTGTATCCTGCCGGGCTACTCGCTGGTCGGTTTCCCTGATTTTCAGGCAATCGCGGTCAGAAAATATTCGATCGCGCTCCGGTCGGGCCGGAATCCGAAACCAGAGGAGACCATCGCGCCGGTCACATCTTCAAGGATGGACAGTGCCTCTTCCAGTTCGAGGGCGGAGAAGGGGAGGAAAGACTGCTGGAGGAGCTGACGGAGTGTCTCCGCCGGTTCCAAGGGTTGAAGAGAGTTTTCCGGATGGTGGCTGAGGAAAAAGATACCTTCCAGCGCGGCGGAACCGGCAACCCGGGATTCCGGATTCGGGTTCCAGGGCGTGCCGAAAATCCGTAGATTATTCCCCTCACGTCTCAGTACGATCTTATCCTCCGCCAGTACGTTCACTCCTGGGACCCCTCCCAGCAGCTTCGCCCAGGTGCTCTTCCCTCCCCCGGCCGGGGCCGGGAAGAGGTAGCCCCTTCCGGAGATTTCGGCCGCCGCGGCGTGGACGATCAACCCCCCGCGATGGAGGAAGAAGTGGGCGAAGAGCAGCTGGTCCAAACCCCGGAGAGGATAGGCCAGGCTATCACTGGACCGATCGGTCCAGATCTTCCCCCGGGAGAGGCCGGTATCCGTCCGGGCCGCTTTCCAGAGCTCGGCGGAGCCCATCCTCTTCCAAAGCCGGAATGCTGTCCGTCTTTCTCCCCGTTCGATCTCCCAGAGCGGGAAGGGGGGAGGGGAGGGGGGCGCTGAATCAAGTTCGGAGGGTATCGGTTCCGGCTCCACCTTCCATTCGGCGTTCGGTTTCCTATACGAAGAAGATAAGAATTGCCGGTAGGCAGGTTCCAGACGGGAACCCGGCTCGGTCAGAATAATTGAGACCGTCCAGCCCCCGATTTCCACCAGAACTTCAGGCATCAGGGAGGGTCTCGACATTCGCTGAGGGTACAGGGGAGGAAAGGTTCGGTAAACAGGGGGGTGGTAATGGTCGGGGTGTGACAGACCGCCATCTGGGCGGTGTTGAAACTCAACTCCGCCGACTTGACTTCAGGTTTGCGGTAGGGTTTTTTCTTATTCATTCTGCATCAATTTATCACGGATACCGGCTATTTGGCAAAGATAATTTACCGGTTTCTCCGGGTTGCCGGTTTCCAGCCGGGCCCAGGCCGGACAGTTCGTGCAGAAGATCCGGAGCCGGCAGCCGCGGCAGGGGCTGTCCGGTTCGGAGCGGATCGTCCGGACCAGGGGGATGAATTCACGCCAGGCTTTCCGGAAAGATCCCTTCCGCAGATCGAAGCTGAAATTGGTATCGAGGACGCAGAGGGAGAGATTCCCCCGGGAATTAACGTGAAAGCTGGTGAGCCCGCCGCCGCAAGAGTAGAGAAGACCGGTATCATTGATATCACCGCTCCGGCAGATGTAATCCTTCCATTCCCCCCATTTCCGCTCGTCCTCCAGGTCGAGACGAATGGCCTCCCGGGGATCTAACCGGTAGCGGAGGTTATCCGGGGCCCCGTTGAGCTGGGGGCAGATCTGGGAGTCGAAGCGAAAGTTTTTACCGTATTGCCGGGCGAACCGCTTCATCTTTCCCAGTTCCTTCCGGTTCAGGCAACTGACCACCGTCTTCAACCCGAAAGGAATTCCCCGCTCCGCCAGCAACTCGATCGCTTTCCGGTTTTGCCGGAAGCTGCCTGATCTTCCGGTAATCCGTTCGAAGGTCTTCTCGGTGGCGCCCGGAATGGTGATGTCGATGTGAAACGGGGGATAACGACTGAAAAAATCCGCCATATCCTGATCAATCAGGGTGCCGCCGCTGAAGATGGATACCAGGAAGCCTTTCCGGAGTGCTTCCAGGTAGATCTCGCGGAAGTCCTTTCGTAGAAGCGGTTCACCGCCGGTAAAGGCGAGGAAGAGGCAGCCCTCGGCCCGAAATTGGTCGAAGAGACCGATTAATTCCTCGCCGGTCAACTCTTCATCCGGCGGGGTGTTCCGATCGAAGCCCAGGTAACAGTGGGAGCAGGCGAGCGGGCAGCGCCGGGTCAGTTCAACAGTTCCCAGAAGCGGGACCCTTTCTTTTCTGCCCCGCTCCAGTACTCGTTCGAGGAAGGTTTTTTCCCCGGTGTGCTCGTTCGCGCCATTGCTCATTCCCTTCTCTCCCGGCCCCGGATCGAAAACCGGAAGTCCTCGAGGATCTTAAAGAAGAGGAAGACGATCAGACCGACCAGGAAGAGCATCCCGGCGGCCAGTTCCCGGCCGGCGAACTTCATCACCAGGGCGATCAGCCCGAGGTTGATCGTCAGAAGGTAGAAGAGCCGCACCGTCTCTTTTGGCGAGAACCCCATATCCACCAACCGGTGATGGAGGTGGCGCCGGTCCCCGGTGAATGGGTTCCGGCCCCGGACCGCCCGCCGGAAGAAAGCGGCCGCCAGGTCGGCCAGGGGGAGGAGGAGGGCGATCAGGGGAAGCACCAGGGCGAGCCCGGCGGTGGTCTTGAAGGAACCCTGGATCGAGACCGCCGCCAGGACGAAACCGAGAAAGAGGCTCCCGGTATCGCCGAGAAAAATCTTCGCCGGATAGCGGTTGTAGCGGAGGAACCCGAGGCAGCCGCCGACCAGGGCGATGGCGACGGTCGGCACGAAGGGGTAACCATCGAGGCTGCTGAAGAAGAGGACCAGTCCGGCGATCGCCGCCGTGCCGCAGGCCAGGCCGTCGAGGCCGTCGAGGAGGTTGAAGGCGTTGGTGACCGCCACCACCCAGACGACGACCAGAGGCCAGCCCCAGATCCCGAGCCGGATCT
>PWXJ01000224.1 GCA_003561965.1 PVC group bacterium | reverse complement strand
TCCAGCCAGCCGGGGGAGCCGATAAACAGTAACGGTGAACAGGTCATAGGGCCTCCTTGGTCAGGGTCTCTTTCTTGAAATATACTATACCCGGTCCGGCCGGGAAGGCAAGGGTTTTGCCTGGCCGGGTAGTTTGGCCGGGTTGGGGGTCGGACGGGTCGGGCCAGTCAGACAGGTCGGATAAGCCGGTCTGGCCGGCCCCCCGCTCACTGCCCATTGATTACTGATTACCGGCCTTAGGCTTGCGGGCGATAGAGATGCAAATGTAGAGTCCGCCGAAGAGCACCGCCGCCGCCAGACCGGAGAAGGCCGAAGCGGCCAGGGGAGCGGTGGCGGGGAGGAGGAGCCAGGTGAGCAGGGCGATCGCCGTCCCGAAGCCGATCAGGCCGAGAATCTTGGTCAGTCGGGCCAGGCTGAAGGCGATCACGAAGAGGACGGCGAAACTGACCGGGGCGATCCAGAGGTAGCGGTCGAAATCGGTCCCGCTGGCCCCGTAGAACGTCCCCCGGGTCAGGGCGGTGACGAATCCGGAGAAGACCAGATAGCCGAGGACCAGGGGGGTGATCACCCGGATGCAGAGTTCCCACCAGCCCCAGAGCTTGATCTCCGAGACCTGGTTGATGTAGTCCCGGAGGGTGTCGGTCCGGAAGAAGTAGCCGACGATCACGCATTGGAGGAGGCCGACGATCACCAGCCCGTAGTCGTTGGCCCAGTGGTCGAAGATATCCAGCCAGTGGATCCCGGCCCGGGAGGCGAAGAGGACGGTCCCGATCAGGAAGGAGAGCAGGCAGACGGCGCCGGTGAGGAATTTCTGGCTGAGGAAGTTGTAGCGGTCCCTCAAGCCCGTGGTGATCCCCTCGATCAGGGAGAAGAGCGAGTCAACCCCGAGGAAGAGGAGCATCAGGAAGAAGAGGATACCGATCACCGGGGGCCAGAAGCGGCCGAACTCGCCCATCTGGGAGACGGCGGTCGGGTAGGTGACGAAGACCAGCCCGGGCCCGGCGTCGATCACCCCCGCCACGTCGACCCCGCCCTTCTGGTAGGCGAGGAAGCCGAGCACGCTGAAGACCACGAAGCCGGCGAAGAAGCTGGTGGCGCAGTTGGCGAAGCAGGTGATGAAGGCGTTGTTGGTGACGTCGCTCTCGCGGGGCATATAGCTGGCGTAGGCGATCATCACCCCGAAGCCGATGGTCAGGGAGAAGAAGATCTGGCCGTAGGCGGCCAGCCAGGTGGCCGGGTCCCTGAGCGCCTCGTAATTCGGGGTCAGGTAGTAGATGATCCCCTCCGAGGCCCCGGGGAGGGTCAGTCCCCGGACGGCCAGGATGGCCAGAACGACCACCGGGAGGGGGACGGAAAGCATCACCACCTTGCCCACCCGGCCCACCCCCCGGCAGAGGATGACGTAGACCGCGGCCCAGGTGACGGCCAGCCCGCCGACCAGCGGCCAGACCAGCTGCCACATCTCGCCCGCCTCGGAGCTGTGCCGCCGGACGGTCTCGGTAAAGAAGGCGGCCTCGTAGGCCCCGGTGAAACCTTCGGGGGCCGAGGACCAGGGCATCACCCCCCCGGCGAAGAGCCCCCGGACGGCGTAGACCAGGTAGGAGACCGAGTAGGCCATAATCACCGCGTAGTAGATCGAGATCACCAGCCCGACCAGGAGGGCGAACCAGCCCACCCACTCGGTGTGGCGGTTGACCCGGGCCAGGGCCTTGGGGGCTGACCCCTGCATCATCTGGCCGATCCCGTATTCGAGGATCATCAGGGGGACCCCGGCGGTGAGCAGGGCGACGAAATAGGGGATGAAGAAGGCCCCGCCGCCGTACCGGTAGCAGGTGACCGGGAAGCGCCAGACATTGCCCAGGCCGACCGCCGATCCGACCGCCGCCATCACGAAGGCGGTCCGGCTGTTCCATCTCTCCCGGCCGGCCATCCCCTATTTCTCCCCGGTCATCTTGACTTTTCCGAACGGGGTGACCACCAGGTTTTCCAGGACGCTCCCTTTCCGGACGGAGGTCTCCGGCCAGATCACCACGTCCTGCAGCCGGCATCCGGCTCCGACCGCGGCCCCGGCCCCGACCAGGAGCCGGGGGCCGAGCCGGCAGTTCTCGCCGACCGCGGCCCCGTCGCCGAGATAGACCGGTGAGCTGAACCGGTTGCGGGCGCTCAGGTCGCAGCCCTTGCCGACGTGGAGGCCCCGGCGGATGAACTCGTCCCGGCCCCGGTAGAAGGAGGAGGGGGAACGGCCCCGGAGGAAGTCGAGGTTGGCCTCCCAGTAGCCGGGGAAGGTGCTGATCTCCCGCCAGTAGCCGGTGGAGACGAAACCGCGGATCCGGAGCGGGTTCTTGCGTTTCCTCAGGGCCTTCCGGTAGCCGTCGCGGATCAGGCAGGCCGGTTCCCCGGGCCGGGGGAGGAGGTCGAGAAATTCCTTCGAGAGGATCTGGGCGCCGATAAAGACGTAACCGGTCCCCGGCCGGTTTTCACCGCCGATCGCCTCCAGGTTTCCCTCCCCGTCGAGGTGGATCGGGGTGTAGGCGGATCCGGCGGCGAGCGGTTTCAGGGCCATCGTCGCCGCCGCTTCCGAGGCCTGGTGGATGAGGATCATCCTCCTCAGGTCGAGTTCCAGCAGGTTGTCCCCATTGATGACCACCACGTCCTCCCCGTCCCAGAAGTCCCGGGCCCGGGCTACCCCGCCCCCGGTTCCCAGCAGTTTCTCCTCCCGGGAGTAGCTGATCTTCAGGGAATAACGGCGGCCGTCGCCCAGGGCTTCCTCGATCAGCTCGCCCCGGTGGTGGAGGTTGAGCACCACTTCCTTGATTCCGGACTGCTTGAGGAGGTCGAAGAGGTAGGCCAGGACCGGCCGGTCGCCGACCGGGAAGAGCGGTTTCGGGTAGTCCCGGGTCAGGGGAGCCAACCGCGTCCCCTTCCCGGCGGCCAGGATCATCGCTTTCAAAATTATCCCCGGGAAAAAATTTGGCTATCGAAATGCTCTTCCGGCGATTAATCCGGCAGCGCGCGCCGGAGGTATTTCACCAGCAGTTCCCGGCAGCCTTCGAACTCCGGGCGGGCGGCCATTATTCCGGCCGCCCTCTCCAGGGCCGGGGGGAGATACAGCGCGTAATGTTTTTTCCCCCGCTCCGCCGCCTGGAAGCCGAAAGTGCCGGCGGCCTTCAGGAGGCGCTGGAGGGCCATAATATCATAAGCGCGGGGGAAATCACCGGAAAAATCATCATCCCCCCGGCCGGCGAGAAACCGGGATTTCAGCTCTTCCCGGAGGCCGGGGGGCAGGGTGACGTAGGGGTCCTCGAGCAGGGAGACCAGGTCGTAGGCGGCCGGCCCGGCCCGGCCGTCCTGGAAGTCGATGATCCGCAGCGCCCCGTCCCGGAGGAGGAGGTTGCGGCTGTGGAAGTCCCGGTGGCAGAAGACCCGGGGCTGGCGGAGCGGCTCCCGGGACAGGACCCGGAAGAGTTGCCGCCACCGGGCTCGTTCGGCGGCGGTGATCTCTTCGCCGAGAAAGCCGGAGACGGCGTGTTCGAGGAAGAACTCCAGTTCCCGGAAGAAAAGCTCCTCGTCGAAGGGCGGGTTGAGGGCGGCCCCGGCCGGGACCCGGGACTGCATCCCGAGGATCAGGTCGACCGCCTCCCGGTAGAGGGGGAGAGGGTCCCTCTCGCGGACCGCGTCCTGGAGAAGCCGGTCGCCGCAGTCCTCGACCAGCAGGGCCCCAGCCGTCCGCCGGTAGATCCCCGGGACCGGCAGCCCCGCCTCCCGGAGCAGGTGGCCGGTCGCCGTGTAGCGGACCGACTCCTCTTCCGCCGTCCCCTCCGGGAAGACCACCAGGACCGCCCCGGCGCCCCCTTGCCGCCCCGCCACCCGGAAGAACCGCCTCTCCGAGGCGTCCCCGGCCAGGGGGGTGAGGGTTTCCGGGGGCAGGGCCAGCCGGCGGGCGATATTTTCCAGCCGGGGTTCCATAGGAAGAGTCCGGCTCGTCCGCCGGCCGGGCTCAGCCGGCCAGTTTCTTCGCGATCCGGGCCACGTGTTCCCCCTGGAAGCGGGCCCCGGCCAGCTCGATCTCGTTCGGGGTCCGGTCGCCCTCGGGGCCGGCGATGGTCGAGGCCCCGTAGGGGGAGCAGCCGATGACCTCCGAGATCTCGCTCTGGCCGGCGAAGGAGTAGGGCAGCCCGACGATCACCATTCCGTGGTGGAGGAGGGTGAAGTGGAAGCTGATGATGGTCGATTCCTGCCCCCCGTGCTGGGTACCGGAGCTGGTGATCACCGAGCCGGGTTTTCCCACCAACGCGCCGCCGGCCCAGAGCTTCCCGGTAGCGTCGAGGAACTGCCGCATCTGTCCGCACATATTTCCGAATCGGGTCGGCGTGCCGAAGATCACCGCGTCGGCCTCGCCGAGTTCGGCGACCGAACAGACCGGAACCTCGGCCTGGAGTTTCCGGGTCTCCGCCGCCCCCATCTTCTCGATCACCTCCTCCGGCAGGGTCTCCGGGACCTGGCGGAGGACGGCCTCCACCCCCTCCACCGATCCCGCGCCCTCGGCGGCCGCCCTGGCCAGGGCGTAAACGTGCCCGTAAAGCGAATAATAAACCACCAGTACTTTCATACCTCGCCTCCCGGTTATAAAGATTGACTGCCGACGCGGAGAATACAACAAATTCCTTTCCAACGCCAGGGAATTGAGGGAAAATTACCGGGCGTATTCCGGCCGTTGTGAAGAGGACAAACCCCGCGAGGACAATCCGGTGAAGACGGTCTACCCCCTGGTTCGGATCGCCCTAAGCTTCATCCTCGGGCTGGTCCTGGGGCGGGAGTTTGATCTCTCCGGGGCGGCCGGGGGCCTCCTGGCCGGGGCCGGGGCGGCGGTCTGCCTGATGGTTCTCCCCTTCCGGAAGAGAATCTCCCGCTCGGTCCGCTCACTGCCGCTCTGGGCGGGACTGGTTCTGCTGGCGACCGGTTTCGGGGTCTGGCGATATTCCCGGGCCGAACGGATCCCGGAGCGGGACATCTCCCGCCTGGCTTCCGAAGTTCCCCGGCCGGTGACCGGTACGGTCGTTGGGGAGCCGGTCTTCCGGCGGCACTCGGTCCGGTTCGTGCTCAACTGCCGGAAGGCGGAGACGGAGGAAGGCGCGGTCCCGGTCACCGGAAGGCTCCAGGTCACCTTCCACGGCCAGGTCCGCTCGGCCGAGGAGATCCTGGAGCCGGGGAACCTGGTCCGGGTGACCGCCAAGATCTCCCGGCCCCCGGAAGCGACCAACCCGGGAGAGATCTCGCCCCGGGCGCGGCTGGCCGCCCGCTCGATTCACGCCTTGAGCCGGATTTACAGCGTCGACCACCTCGAGCTGCTCCGCCCGGCCCGGGGTTTCTCGCCGTCCCGGCTGGCCCTGGGCCTGAAAGAACGGCTGGCCGGTATTCTCCGTTACAGCCTCCCCGATCCCCGGGGCCACCCCGGGTCGCTCCAGTCGGTGATCCTGGAGGCGGTGATGCTCGGCGAGCGGGGGCCGGTCCCCTTCGAGATCCGCGACCGGTTTCGGGCGGTCGGGGTGATCCACGTCCTGGTGGTCTCCGGGCTCCACGTCGGTTTCATCTGGCTGATCGGGGACTTCCTCTTCAGCCCCTTCCCCCTCCGGGTCCGCCACGCCCTGCTGATCCCCCTGGTCGCCGGCTACGTCCTGCTGACCGGGGCCGGTACCGCCACCGTCCGGGCCGGGGTGATGGCCGGGGTCTATTCGCTGGCCTT
>PWXJ01000131.1 GCA_003561965.1 PVC group bacterium | reverse complement strand
GGGATCGACTTCCCCGGCTACCGGGTCCCCGGGATCGGGGAAAAGATCGACCGGATCCTGGAAGAGGTCCCCCCCGGGGCGCCGCTGGTCTTCCTCTCCTACGACCCCGACCTGGCCCCGCAGCTGATCGGGAAGGGGGCCGACCTGGTCCTCTCCGGGGACACCCACGGGGGGCTGATCCGGATCCCCGGCTGGCCGAGGCTCTTCCACCGGGTCTTCGGCCGGAGCGAGTACATCCGGGGACTCTACCCGATCGGGGCCGGGGTCCTCTACGTCAACCGGGGGATCGCCCCCAAGGACCCCCCGTTCCGGTTTCTCTGCCCGCCGGAGATCACTCTCTTCGAGTTCCGTCCGGCCGGGTGACCGTCCCCGGTCGGTCCGCCCGTCTTCGCATCCGTCATCGCGAGGAGCCAAGCGACGAAGCGATCTCAAGCCATTACCGGGCGGGAGACCGTTCCGCGATCCCTTTCCCGGCGCTGGCCGGGAAATGCCGGTATGTTATATTAATCACCACCTCGAAACTGCGGCGGGATCGATGAATATGGCCCGGGAACAGAAAATCCCCATCCTGATGTACCACAGCGTCTCCGACTCCGGGGACTGCGCCGGCCTCCCCCCCGCCTTCCGCCCGCTCGGTTACCGGGTCGGGGTCTCCGTCTTCCGGGACCACCTGGAGGCGCTCCGCCGGGGCGGCTGGTCGACGATCCTGCTCAGAGACCTGGCGGCGGCCCGGGAGGGGAGGGGAGATCTCCCCGGCCGACCGGTGATCCTGACCTTTGACGACGGCTACGCCGACAACCTCGCCGCCGCCCTGCCCCTGCTCCGGGAGGGGGGAGCCCGCGCCGTCTTCTTTCTCAGCGTCTCCGCCCTCGAGTCGCCGGGGATGCTGACCTGGTCGGGGGCCGCCGCCCTGGGCGAGGCGGGGATGGAGATCGGTTCCCACGGGATGGGCCACGACCTCCTTTCGGGCCGGGACGAAAACGACCTGCGGCGGGAACTGGAGGAGTCGCGGCGGACCATCGGGGAGAGGCTCGGCTGCCCGGTCGAGCACTTTTCGCTCCCCCGGGGCTACCTGCCCCCGGTCCTTCCCCGGCTGGCCCGGGCGGCCGGCTACCGGGGGCTCTGCACCTCCCGGCCCGGTTTCAATACCCTCCGGACCGACCCCTTCCGGCTCCGCCGTTACCCGGTCCGGACCGGCCTCTCCGGTGAAGGGGTGGCCGCTCTCCTCTCGGGAAGCGGCTGGAGGTACCGGAAGATTCATTTCACCGAGACGGTCCGGGACCGGTTACGGGTCCGGCACGGACGGCCGGGGGGGGCGGCCCGATGACGGCGGTTGATTCCGGAACGGCCCCGGCGGTTAACGCCCGCACGGGAGGAGCGCTGACGGCAAAACGGGCGGCGGCCTGGGGCCTGATGGCCGCCGCGGTCGGTTTCCTCTTCCACCCCACCCTGGTCTGGATGAACTTCCGTTTCTTCGAGGAGAACTCCTACTACGGGCACGGCTGGCTGATCCCGGCGGCGATCGTTTTCCTGATTTACCGGCGCCGGGAGGAGATGCTCGCCGTCCCCGCCCGGCCCAGCCGGTTCGGGTTGTTCCTGCTGATCCCGGCCCTGGGCCTTCACCTCCTGGCCCAGCTGTTCGGGATCAACTTCCTCTCCGCGGCCGCCCTGCCCCTGGTGGTCTTCAGCCTGGTCCTGGCCCACTTCGGTTTCGGCCGGGCCCGGCACCTGATCGGCCCGCTGCTTCTGACCGTCTTTATGATCCCGCTGCCGGGTATCTGGATCATCGCCATCACCTTCCGGCTGAAGACCCTGGCCGTCGAGGCCGGGGTCGCCCTGGCCCGGCTCTTCGGGTTCCCGATCGTCCAGAGCGGAATTGAGATCATCCTCCCCACCGGACCGGCCGGGGAGACCCTGAAGATCGGCGACCCCTGCAGCGGCCTGAGATCCTTCTTCTCCTTCGGGGCCCTGGGCGGCTTCTTCGCCCTGATCCTGCCCCTGAGCCGGCCCCGGCGGGCGGCGGTCTTTCTCGCCGCCCTGGTCCTGGCGCCTTTCAGCAACCTGCTCCGGGTGGTCAGCCTGATTCTGCTGCGGCAGACGGTCGGCCCGGAGATCCTCTCCGAAACCTGGCATATCGCGCTCGGGGTGGGGATATTCTTTATCTGTTTTCTGATCTTTCTCCAGGTGATCCGATGGCTGCTCCGCTGACCCTCCGCAAAACCTACCTGATCGCCCTGGTCCTGGTGCTGGTCTCCGGGGTCCAGGTCTTCCGGATCGACCGGGGAAGGGAGGATATCCTGCCCGCCGGCGATCTCGACCGGCTCCCGCTCCGGATCGGGGACTGGACCGGGGAGGAGATACCGGTCTCGGCCCGGGACCGGGCGATCCTCGGGACCGACAACCTGATCCTCCGCCTCTACCGGAAGGGGGACCGGTTTCTCTACCTATATATCCTGGAGTGTTCCTCCAACCGGGCCACCTTCCATCCCCCGGAGTATTGTTACGTCGGCGGCCGGACCGAGATGATCGGGCGGGGGCGGGAGGTCATCGACTGGCCCGGGGGGGAGGTCCCGGCCCACCGGATGGTCTTTCTCGGGCCCCGGGGGCGGAGCCTGGTCTACTACTGGTACACCTTCGGGGAGGAGATCCTCGGCAGTTACTACCGCCAGCAGCTGCGGATCATCGCCTCCGCCCTCCTCGGGCGGCCCCGGCCGGCGCTGCTGGTCCGGGTCTCGGTCGAGGGGGCCTTCGATCTCGAGACCGGCGACGAGATGATCGCCGACTTCTCCCGCGCCGTCCTCCCCGCCATCGACCGCTACCTGCTTACCGCCGACTGACTGATGCCTGATCGGCCGGTAATTTCCCCCAGGTCCTGACTACTGCCCACTGCCCACTCCCTACTGCCTACTGCGCTCCTTTCCCCCGCAGTATCACCCCCAGGGTCTTGAGGGTGATCAGGACGTCGAGGGCCAGCGACATATTCTCCAGGTAGAAGATGTCGTAGAGCAGTTTCTCCCGGTGCTCGGTGGTCGAGGTCGAATAGCCGTAGGTCACCTGGGCCCAGCCGGTTATCCCCGGTTTCACCTCCAGCCGTTCGGCGTAAAAGGGTATCTTCTTGACCAGTTCCCGGACAAAACAGGGCCGCTCCGGGCGGGGGCCGATCAGGCTCATCTCGTTGATCAGGACGTTGTAGAGCTGGGGCAGTTCGTCCAGCCGGAACCTCCGGAGGAGCCTCCCCACCCGGGTGATCCGGGGGTCGTCGGGCCGGGCGAACTCCGGACCGTTGTGCTCGCTGTCGGCGAACATCGTCCGGAACTTGTAGAGGGTGAAGGGCCGGCCGTGGAGTCCGGCCCGCTCCTGGCGGTAGAGGAACGGGCCGGCGGAGGAGATTTTCACCGCCAGGGCGATCAGGAGCATCAGGGGGGCGAAGAAAATCAGCCCGACCAGGGAGATCCCGGTGTCGATCAGCCTCTTGAGATCCCTGTAGCGGACCAGCCGGTTGGAGATCGGGCTGATCATCGGGACCTGTTCGGTCGGCGACCCGGCCATCGTGCCGATGGTCGCCTCGTAGAGGCTGGGGACGATCCGGAAGACGACGTCGGTCTGGCTGAAGAGGGCGAAGATCGAGAGGACCGTCTCCTTGGGCATCTGAGTGGCGATCACCACCTCGTCGATCGGCCTGAGGTCGATCAGCCGGGGGATCTCCTCGATCGTCCCCAGGTGGAAGGGGTTCTCCGGCTGGGGGTCCGCCCTCCGGCTCAGGCTGATGAACCCGACCAGTTTCCGGGAGATGTGGGCTTCCCGGAGCAGCCGGGTGGCGATCCGCTGGGCGGAATGGTCGGTGCCGACGATCAGGGTGTGGGAGATGAAGTAGTCCTTGCCCAGGACCAGGTTGATCAGCCGCCGGGCCAGGATCCGCCAGGCGATGATCAGTATGATGGTCAGCAGCCAGGAATAGAAGATCACCGTCCGGGGGTAGGCGAAGGCCCGGAAGAGGAAGGCGGCCACCATAATCACCAGGGTGCTGGCGGTGGTGGCCTTGATGATGTTGAGGACGGTGTCGTAGGTGGTCTTGTACTTCGGCTTGTCGTAGAGGCCGTAGATGAAGAAGCAGAGCAGCCTCAGCACGATGATCGGGAGCAGGAGCTTTAAGAAGTCGGCGAAGTTGGGCCGGGGGAAGGGGCCCGTGGCCCGCCCGAAGCGGATCCAGAATCCGGCGATATCGGCGCAGAGAACCAGCAGGGCGTCGATGGTCAGCGAACCGAGGATCAGGGTGAGCTTGGAAGTCCAGGTCTCTCTATTCATGGACGAGGACGGAGAAACCGGTCCGGAGGGGACGGTGGGTCCTGGCGCGGTCGATATCGGCCACCGTCATATCCGGCAGAACCCGGGTCGCCGTCACCTCTCCGATCTCCCGGTCTCCGTCCAGGACCCGGAACCGGACCCCGGTGTGGACCCCGTCGCCGCTGCCCCGGTTGAGGACCACGAAGTCATATTCCCGGTTGACCTTGAGGATTGTCCCCCGCAGGGAAGGGAGGTCGGGCCGGCGGTCCCGGACCGTCAGCCCCGGCATCTCCACTGTCCGGGCCAGGGCCAGCTGATCCTGGAGCTCGTTCTTCTCTTCCAGCAGCCGTTCGATCTGGTCGAGGTGGCGTTTCTGGGCGTCCCGGCTCTCCCGGAAGTCCTGCCGGATTTCGGCCAGGGCCTCCCGCTCGGCCTCGAGCCGTTCTTCCAGGCTCCGGTTGCGGTCCTCCAGGGTCTCGACCCGGGACTGGAGCTGGACCCGCCCGGCCCGGAGTTCGACCACTTCCTCCTGGAGCTGGTCGCGGCCGGCCTCGGCGAAACGGAGCTGTTCGGAGACGTTGTTGAGTTCCCTCAGCTGGTCGGCCAGGTCCCGTTCCAGGTCCTCCGCCTGTTCCTCGGCCGTCCGGCGGGCGCCGGCCTCCTCGTCCAGCCGGCCGCTCTGGGCCCGGGTTCTGGCGAAGAGGGCGATGACCGCTACCGCCAGCAGGCCGATCACCACCGGGAAGATCACCCGGGCCAGGATCGACTGGTCGCCTCCGGGGGCCGGTTGTTCTTTCTCCGGGGGTTTTTCCCGGGGAGTTTCGGGCTTTCCGGTTTCTTTTTCCTCGGGAGCCTGCCGGGGTCGCTCGGGGTTCCCGGCTGCTTTTTCCCCGGGTGCTTCCGGGGACTGCTCGGGCTGTTTTTCTTCCTTTTCCTCGGGGGCCATAACCGATTCTCCTTATCTGAATTAAAGAATGGCTTTATTCTTCTACCAGACTTAAAATACTAAACGTTTTGGCGGAGGTGTCAAGACGGATGTTGATTTAATTTGACCGGTCCGGCCCGGCCCCGGCGGGATGAGAAGGCGGCTATGGAGACCCTCTTGATATTTGCCCTGCTCTTCATCTTCTATACCTACCTGGGCTATCCCCTGCTCCTGCTGGCGCTGACGGCCGGGAAGAAACCGCCGCCGGTCTCCGCCCCGCCGGATCCCCCCCCGGTCAGCCTCCTGATCCCGGTCCATAACGAGGAAGAGGTGATCGTCCGGAAGCTGGAGAATTCCCTGGCCCTCGATTACCCCCGGGACCGGCTGGAGATCGTGGTCGCCTCCGACGGTTCCACCGACCGGACGGCTGAGCTGGTCCAGCCTTTCCTCTCCCGGTCGGTCCGCCTGGAAAACTATCCCGACCACCGGGGGAAGATGGGCGCGATCAACCGGGCGGTCCCCGGACTCTCCGGAAAGATCATCGTCTTCACCGACGCCAGCGCCTTCTTCCCCCCGGAGGCGCTGAAAGTTCTCGTGGCCGGCT
>PWXJ01000058.1 GCA_003561965.1 PVC group bacterium | reverse complement strand
GGTGTTATTATAGGCATATGCTTATATGATCCATCTACCCTGAGGAGGAACATATGCCGAGGCCTTTAAAATACCGTTTCGTCGAGGGCCACCCGCCCTCGGACTACTTCAAGCCCCGGGGGGTGCCCCTGGCCTCCCTGGAGGTCTCGGTCCTGACCCTGGACGAATTCGAGGCCGTCCGGCTGGCCGATCACGAAGGTCTCTACCAGGAGCAGGCGGCCGAACGGATGGGAGTTTCCCGGCAGACCTTCGGCAAGATCGTCGAATCCGCCCGGAAGAAGATCGCCGACGCCCTGGTCAACTCCAAGGCGATCCGGATCGAGGGCGGGGTCTACCGGACGGCCCGCTGGCGGAGCCTGTTCTGTCCCGCCTGCGACCACCAGTGGCCCGCCGAACCCGATGCCGGGGCGGAGAACTGCCCCCGTTGCGGGGCGGAAGTCGTTCCCCGAGACCCTGTTCCCCCCGGGCCCGGAAGGGGCCGGGGGTTCCGCCGGGGCGGGGGACCGGGCCGGGGCCGGGGAGCGGGCCGGAAATGAGGAGCAACCGCTACCGGAAGATCGAGGAAGCCCGACAGATCCTCGGCCTGGGCGAGGAGGCCACCCGGGACGAGATCCGCTCCGCCTTCCGGGAACTGAGCCGGGAATACCACCCCGACCGCTGCCGGGACGAGGAACTTCCGAACTGCCGCAAGGAATTCGAGAAGATCGTCCGGGCCCGGGAGATCCTCGAAAGTTACTGCGAGAACTACCGCTATTCCTTCCGCGAAGAGGATATCCGCCGCCAGCCCCCCGGCCGGGACCTGGACGACCACCTCGACCGTTTCTACGGCAACTCCGTGGTATGAAAGCCGGACTCTTCGCCTCCGCCTCCCTCCCATCCGGGAGTCGATGACCGCCCCGCTTCCCCTATCCCCTCGAATTCCCTGGAATTCCTTCCCTGGAATTCCTTCATTCCCTTCGGGCGGTTATTCTGTTAATATACTTCTATGCAAGCTATGCCGGAGGCCTTGAAAAAATATTTCTGGGACGTGGATTTCTCCCGACTGGATCCGCGGCTTCGGTCGGGTTTCGTTGTCGAACGGATCCTGGAATTCGGGGATGAGACGGCGGTTTCCTGGATGGCTAGGAGTTACTCTCCCGAACAGATCCGCCGCGTCCTGATCGGGAGCCGGAGGTTGTCCCGGAAGAGCGCCGCCTTCTGGGCCTGGCTTTTCAATATCGACCGCTCTGGCTCTCCGCCTGGGGCACCGGGTATCCCACGATCTGGACTTTTTTACCCGGGAAGAGTTTGACGAAAAACTGCTCCTGCCGCACCTGGCCGGGGTAGGCCATTTCAACCGCGTCCGGGGGGTGAAACGGGTGACGATCTTCCGGGCCCAGGGTCCCTGATCCCCCTCTCCGGTTCTCGGAACAGGGAGTCAGTCGAACTTCCCGGCCAGGACTGTCCATATTCTCTTCACCGCGGCGGCGACCGGGCCTTGATCGAACTCGACCACCGACAGTCCGGCCATCTGGGCCCGGGTGACCACGGTGTCGTAGGGGATCTCCCCGACCAGTTCGGCGCCGTATTCTCCGGCCAGTTCCTTGATCTTCCCGGCCAGCTCCGGGTTGAGGTCGGCCTTGTTGACCGCCACCCCGGAAGGGATGGAGAAGTGCCGGGCCAGGTCGAGGATCCGCTCCAGGTCGTGGACCCCGGAGACGGTCGGCTCGGTGACCACCAGGGCATAGAAGGCCCCGGTCAGGCTGGCGATCACCGGGCAGCCGGTCCCCGGGGAGCCGTCGATGATCACCTCTCGCGCCGATTCCGCCCCCGCCCGGACGGCGGCCTTCTCCCGGATCAGGATGACCAGCCGGCCGGAATTTTCCTCGGCGATCCCCAGTTTGGCGTGGGTCATCGTCTGGCCGAATCGGGTCCGGGAGACGAACCACTCCCCGTTGATCGACGGCTCGGTCCTGACCGCGCCGGCCGGGCAGACCAGGGAGCAGACCCCGCAGCCCTCGCAGGCCAGGGGGTCGACGGCGTAGGTCAGCCCGCCCCATTCGTCGTCGCTGAAGACAACGCCGTTGAAACGGCATTCCCGGTAACAGAGCCCGCACCGGGTGCACTTTTCCGGGTCGATCTCCGCCACCACTCCGCCGCTGAAGAGCCCTGACTCCTCGACCTCCGGTTTCAGCAGCAGGTGGAGGTCGGCGGCATCGACGTCGCAGTCCGAGACCGCCGCTTCCGTTCCCGCGAGAGAGGCGAACGAAGCGGCCAGCGAAGTCTTCCCGGTTCCCCCCTTGCCGCTGATCACCACCAGCTCCCGCGGCCGGGGACCGCCGGGGGCCGGCGGACGCGGCTTCTCCGGAGACTCATCACCCCGCCCGGCCTCTTCCGGCAGGGGACCGACCTCTCTCTCCCGCCCCGCCTCCTCGACGATCTCGGCGGCGATCTTCTCGAAGAGAGCGCGGCGGGCCGGGAGTTTCTCCGCCGCCAGTTCCCCCCGGGAATAAACTTCAGCGATGGCGCGGTCGTCGGCGATCTCGCCGATGATCTTCAGCTTTTCCTCCCGGCAATATTCCTTCAGGGCGTCGTCGAGGTAGTCGGCGCGGTTGACCAGGACCACCGGCTCCCGTTCGAGCTTCCGGGCCATCAGGACCGCCAGTTTGAGGTCGTGGAGACCGAAGGGGGTGGGGTCGGTGACCAGGACCACCAGGTCGGCGTCCCGGATCGTCTCCACCGCCGGACAGGCCGTTCCCGGCGGGGAATCGCAGATGGTGATGTCATCGCCGTTGTGAATCTTGACCCGCCCAATCAGCCGGGGGGACATCCCGCCCTCGCCGGTCTTCAGGAGGGCCCAGTGGCAGGCGATCGGGTTGGAATCCAAAAAATCCAGTCGGCTGGTCCCGTGGCGGAGTTCGCCGATCACCTTGTTCTTCTGGACGATCGCCTCCTCCGGGCAGACGATCAGGCAGGCCCCGCAGACGTGGCAGAGTTCGGGGAAGAAGATCACCTCCCCCCCGGCCCGGGCGATCGCGTTGTAGGCGCAGGCGTCGGCGCATTTCCCGCAGAGGCTGCACTTCTCCCGGTCCACCCCGACCGGGGAATAGATGGTAACCTTCTCCCCGCGCTCGTTCTCCGGGTTGAGGAAGAGATGGCCATTGGGCGCCTCGACGTCGCAGTCGAGATAAGTCACCTCCCGTCCGGCCCGGGCCAGGATGGCGGCGATATTGGTGGCGGCCAGGGTCTTTCCCGTCCCGCCCTTCCCGCTGGCGATGGCGATCTTCGTCAAAAACTCTCCTTTTTTCGTACTCGGTCCGGCGGAGGATGACAATTTCAGGCACTTCTAACTTTCTCTCCCTCCGGGTGGGTGCATTCGGTTTTGTCGAGGCCGTAACCCTTGCCCCCGCCCGGCCGGCAGAGCGACTCGCCCCCCTGGAGGGTACCGGCGAGCAGCTCGCGGCTCACTTCCTCGATGGAGCCCTTAACTCCCATCACCGGCTTCACTCCCAACTCGGCGAAGAGCTGCTGGGCGCGGAAACCCATCCCCCCGGCGATGATCGCTTCCACCCCCCTCTCGTGAAAGAACCGGGGGAGGAAACCGGGGTGGTGTCCGGGGTTGGGGATCACTTCTTTGCCCGCCACTTTGCCGTCTTCTACTTCCAAAATCGTAAACTCGGGACAGCGCCCGAAGTGTTCGGATACCCTTCCGTCGTCAGTGGAAATCGCGATCTTCATTGTAAAATTTCCTCCGGAAATTTTAGTGTTGGATTTTTGTTCAACGTCTTCTAGCGGCTTAACTTCTCCGACGATCTTGCGGATGATCGCCCGCGGCCAAATTTTCAGAACTCCTCCCGGACCCTCCGGTAAATCTCCCCGAGTATCCGGTTGAGTCTTTCGTCTCCCAGCTCCACCGCCGGTTTCCCGGCCAGGGTGGCCTGCCGGAAGAGATCGTTGAAGGGTATCCTCCCGGCGATCTCCAGGTCGTGGGAGAAGCAGTAACGCTCGGTCTCCCTGAGCAGGCCGGGGTCGAGATCGGCGCGGTTGATCACGACCCGGGTTTTCATCCCGAAGAAACGGAGCAGCTGGTAGATCCGCTCGAAGTCGTGGAAGGCCCCCTTCCCGGGCTCGGTCACCACCAGGACGAGATCGCAGCCGGTCAGGCTGGCGATGACCGGGCAGCCGATCCCGGGGGAGCCGTCGATCAGGAGCAGGCTCCCGGGGTGTTTCAGCGCCTCCTCCTCCCCCCGGGCCCGCAGCGCCGTGATCAGCCCGCCGAAACCGGACCGGCCGGGGTCGAGTTCGGCGTGAAAGAGTTTTCCGCAGGGGGTGTCGCGTTCGTAGATGGTTCCCGCTTCCCGCTTCTCCATACTTACCGCCCCCTCACCGCAGACCAGCCGGCAGACCCCGCAGCCGACGCAGAGGAAGGGATCGACCTCCAGCCCGGAGATAGCTCCGAACCGGCAGGAGGTTTCGCACTTCTCTTGGTCAGTGACCTTCCCCCGGTCGATGACCGCCAGTTCGGGGCCGAAGAAGGGCCGGGAAGAGGTCTCCTCCCCGCCGAGCAAAAGGTGGAGGTTGGCGGCGTCGACGTCGCAGTCCACCAGCACCGGGGTCGGCCCCCGCTCTTTCTCCAGGGCGGCGAAGCAGGCGGCCAGGCTGGTCTTCCCCGTGCCTCCCTTGCCGCTGATGATCACCAGCTGTTTCATAGCCTCTTCACCGCCTCCCAGAGCTGTTTCAGGCGGGGGGTCCAGTCCGGGTCGAGGTCGGGGAGCGTTTGGCCCCGGGCGGCGGCGGCGGCCAGCTTCCGGTCGAAGGGAATTTCCTCCAGGATCGGGATATCCTCCTCCCGGCACCAGTCGTGGATGCCGCCGTAACCGGTCCCGGAACGGTTGATCACCACCCCTCCCGGGACCCCGAGGATCTCGAGCAGTTCCCGGCTTCCCTGCAGATCGTGGAGGCCGAAGGGGGTCGGCTCGGTAACCAGCAGGCAGAAGTCGCTCCCCCGGATCGCCTCCATAACCGGCCGGCCGCACCCCGGCGGGCAGTCGATCACGGTGTCCCGGCCGGGTTCCCGGCGGTCCTTGACCGCCCGGATCACCTCGGTCGTCCGCTGGGAGCCGACCCTCAGCTCGCCGGCGACAAACCCGACCCCGGAGCGGGCGACGGCCTGCTTCACCGTCCCCGCCCGGTACTCCACCGGTTCCAGGGTGCCGTCGGGACAGAGGAGGAAGCAGCCGCCGCAGCCGACGCAGAGTTCGGGGAAGACCAGCAGCTCCTCCCCGACTGCGGCCAGGGCCCCGTAGCGGCAGAACTCCGCCGCCTCCGGCCGGGGTTCCCCCTTCCATCTCCGAAAACGGGGGACCGCCACCGACACCGGCTCCGCCTTGCGGACCCGGGCCCGGAGGAAGATCCGGCCGTTGGGTTCCTCGACGTCGCAGTCGAGGAACTGGAGGGGGGAGTTGGCCAGGGCGAGGCTGGCGGCGACCAGGGTCTTCCCGATCCCGCCCTTCCCCCCGGCCACCGAGACTATCACCGGCCGCCTCCCATCCCGAAGTGGGCCGAGACCGTGGCCGAGGAGGCCGGGCTGAGTTTTCCGGCCTGGAAGCTTTTCACTGCTTCCTCCACCGTTCCCGCCGCCCCGGTGTAGATCTTCAGGCCGGCGGCCGTGAGCACCCGGGCGGCGTTGGGGCCGACGTTGCCGGTAATCACCGCCTCCGCGCCCAGCGAGGCGACGAACTGCCCGGCCTGGATCCCGGCCCCGCCCATCGCCGTCCGCGACTCGTTGGAGTGGGCCTTCGCCTCCATCGTTTCAGTCTCCACCACCACGAAATACGCGCATCTGCCGAACCTCGGATC
>PWXJ01000294.1 GCA_003561965.1 PVC group bacterium | reverse complement strand
TAACTTTGTCATCAGTCGCTCCTTTCGGTTAGTCCGGGCCGTAGCTGGCCCAGCAGTCGCCGGTCTCCCAGACGGTGACCTTGACCAGGGAGGCCGGTGGTGAAATCCCTTCCGCCAGCCGGTTGAAGAGCAGCCGGCTGATCTCCTCGGTGGTCGGTTCGGCGCCGGCGAAGTCCTCGACCTCGTTGAGAATCCGGTGGTCCCAGCCGGCCAGGGCTGCTTCCAGGCGCTGCCGGACCAGCCCGAAGTCGATCACCATCCCGTTCTCCAGGGTGGCCGCGGCGACCGCGGCCTCGACCCGGTAATTGTGGCCGTGGAGCCGCCGGCAGCTCTCCGCCGCCCCGCCGTGGTGATGGGCCGCCGAGAACCCCCCCCGGACCCCGACCCGGTAGATCCGATCCATCTTGTTCATAATGAATTTTTCAGGTGTGGAACCGGGGGTCGCCTTCGTAGTCGGGGTATTCCAGCCGGATCAGGTAATCGATCTCGGCCAGGGAGAGCTTGATCAGCCGCACCTTCTCGCCGTAGGTGAGAAAGGCGCTCTTGAACCCGTTGAGGAGGATGTCCCGGAGGTTGAACGGGGTGAGGTCGAAGTTCTCGGCCGCCCGGGCCAGTTCCCGGGTGATCGAGGTGTTGGACATCAGCCGGTTGTCGGTATTGACGGTGACCCGGACCCCGTAGCGGTAATAGAAGTTGAAGGGATGGTCCCGGATCGAATCCACGATCCCGGTCTGAAGGTTGCTGGTCAGGCAGATCTCGAGCGGGATCCGGTGGTCGGTTACGTAGTCGAGCAGTTCCTGGTCCTCTCTCAGCCGGGTCCCGTGTCCGATCCGGTTGGCGCCGCAGTAGTGGATCGCCTGGGCGATACTGCCCGGTCCGAAGCCCTCCCCGGCGTGGACGGTGGAGTTGACGTTGTTGCTGATGATCAGGTTGAAGGCCTCCCGGTGATCCTTGGCCGGGAAATCCTTCTCCTCCCCGGCCAGGTCGAATCCGACCACACCCCGCCGCTTGTAGGCCACCGCCAGTTCGGCCAGCCGGTAGGAGGTCTCCGGGTCCATATTCCGGATCCCGCAGATGATCACCCCGGTCCGGATCTTGAAGTCGGCCTCGGCCCGGCTCAACCCCTCGATCACCGCCTCGGCGATCTCGGGGAGGGTGAGTCCGGTCCGGGTATGGAGGATCGGGGAGAACCGGACCTCGACGTAGCGGATATTCTCGCCGGCGCAATCCTCGGCCAGTTCGTAAGCGATCCTCCTCAGGCTCTCCGGGGTCTGCATCAGCGAGAGGGTGATCTCAAAGTCCTTGAGGTACTCGGCCAGGCTCCCGTAGTCCCGGCCCGGGACCAGGGTTTTTTCTATCTCGTCGGGAGTGAAGGACGGACCGTCGCCCGGGTCGACCCCCCGGGAGGCGAGATCGAGGATGGTCGCCATCCGCAGCGACCCGTCAAGGTGGACGTGGAGGTCGGTCTTGGGCAACTGGCGGATAAATTCCCGGCTGATCTTCATCGGCAATACGTTATCGGTATCGATCCCGAGGCGATGGCCCCCGGGGTCGGTTGTTTCCGGTAAGGTTATAACATCAACCCCCCCCGCCCGTCAAACCAACTCCCCTATCCTCTCCGCTTGCGCAGTTCAAAGCGGAGGGGGACGCCCTCGAAGCCGCAGGATCGGCGGAGGGTGTTTTCCAGGTAGCGCCGGTAATTGTCCGAGAGCAGTTCAGGGTCGTTGACGAAGAGCCGGAAGACCGGGGGGGCGGTCCGGGTCTGGACGGCGTAATAAATCTTCAGCGACGAGTGCTTCCGCCGCCGGCCGGGGACCTGCTCCTGGGCCCGGCTCAGGATCCGGTTGAGGACCCCGGTGGAGATCTTCCGCGACCGCCGGGAGGCGACGTGGAAGACGGTCTCCATCAGGGAACGGACCCCGGTCCCGGTCAGGCCGGAGAAGAAGACCACCGGGAGAAACCCGGCGAAGGGCAGTTTATGCCGGAGGGTCTCCCCGTACTCCCGGCGGGAGAGTTTCCCGGCCAGGTCCCACTTGTTGATTCCGAGGATACAGCCCTTCCCGTTTTCCAGGGCCAGCTTGATGAAATTGGCGTCGGTCCGGGTCGGGGGCTGGGGGGTCTCCAGAAGGAGGAGGACCAGGTCGGACCTCCTGATCCCCTCCCGGGTCCGGTGGAGGCCGAAGAAGTCGAGCGGGGACTGG
This sequence comes from PVC group bacterium, assembly GCA_003561965.1. Taxonomy (GTDB): domain Bacteria; phylum Auribacterota; class Erginobacteria; order Erginobacterales; family Erginobacteraceae; genus Erginobacter. The sequence continues at coordinate 17,730 of PWXJ01000294.1, read as the reverse complement.
CTGTGACTCCGGCGCTGGAGGCCGGCGGTGTCGATCAGGTTCAGCTCCCGCCCCCGCCAGAGGATCGGGGTGTCGACGGCGTCCCGGGTGGTCCCCGGGCGCTCGTCCACCACCACCCGGTCGGACCCGGCCAGGCGGTTGACCAGGGTCGATTTCCCGACATTGGGCCGGCCGACGACCGCCAGGGAGGCCGGCCTCCGCCGGCGGTGAGCGGCGGTCCGGGGCAGGCGTTCGACGATCGCGTCCAGGAGGTCGTTGACCCCCAGCCCGTGGAGGGCGGAGACCGGGAAGACCGGCTCCAGGCCGAGAGAGGCGAAATCGCCCGCCCCCAGCTCCAGCTCCGGGTTGTCAGCCTTGTTCAGGGCGGTGACGACTTTCTTGCCCTGCTTCCGGAGGATCCCGGCCACCTCCCGGTCCAGGGGGTGGAGGCCCTGCCGGATGTCGGCGGCCAGCAGGCAGAGGTCGGCCTCCCGGACCGCTTCGGCCACCTGGAGGGCGATCTTCTCCTCCAGCCCCTCCCGGCCGCCGGGGATCAGTCCCCCGGTATCGACCAGCCCGAAGCGGCGGTCGTCCCAGTCGACCTCCCCGTAAATCCGGTCCCGGGTGGTCCCGGGTTCACGGTGGACGACCGCGACCCGGCGGCCGACCAGGCGGTTGAAGAGGGTGGACTTGCCGACGTTGGGCCGGCCGACGACGGCGACCAGGGGGAGCGGCGGAGGGTTCATCGGTCCGGGTTTCGCCGGGTGACGTCGGCCAGGTAGAGCACCCCGGAGACGGCGGTCAGCAGACCGGCCAGGTAGAGGGCGATCCGGGTTACGGTCTCCGGGGGGCCGGCCCGGTGGAGGAGGATCCAGATCACGATCGCCATCACCATCACCGCCGAGGTCTTGCCCCAGGCGTTGGGGCGGATCCGGACCTCTCCCCGGGTCCATCGAGCGTAAAAGCGGACCGACAGGACGAGGAGGATCAGATCCCGGGCGATCACCACCACCGGGAACCAGACCGGGATCCGGTAGAGATCCCCTACCCCCGTCGCCAGGATCACCAGCGAGGTGTCGAGCAGGAGTTTGTCGGCCAGGGGGTCGAGCAGGGTCCCGAGGCGGGTCTGCTGGCCGCGGGAGCGGGCCAGGTAGCCGTCGACCCCGTCGGAGGTCACGGCGAGGACGAAGACGACCAGGGCCGCCCAGTAATAGCCTCCGTCTCCGGTCCGGTCGTAGAGCAGCAGGAGCGCCGCGAAGAACGGGACCGCCGCCAGCCGGCCGACGGTGATCTTGTTGGGCAGGTTCACGGATTCTTCTCGAGAAATTCCCGGGCCCGGTCGAGCCGTTCCCGGGTGGTCTCCCGGCCGAGCAGGAGGATGATCTCGAAGATCCCCGGGCTGTCCTTCCGCCCGGTCAGGGCGACCCGGAGCGGCTGCATCAGCGCCCCGGCCTTGATCCCCCTCCGGGCGATCACCGCCCGGAGGGAATCCTCCAGGTTCTCCCGGGTGAAGGGTTCGGCGGCCTCGACCGCCTCCCGGGCCTCGGCCAGGATCTCCCGGACGTCCTCCCCGGACCAGTGTTTGGCGACCGCCCCCGGATCGTAAGCGATCTCCCCTTCCCGGAAGAAGCCGGCCTGGTCGGGAAAGTCGGCCAGGGTCTTCAGGCGGTGCCCGAGCAGGGAGATCACCGCCTCCAGTTTCCCCGGAGAGACCGTTTCCCACTCCGTCTCCGCCAGGAGCGGCCGGAGGCGCCGGGCCAGCTCTTCCGGCCCGGTCTCCTGGATGTAACGGCCGTTCATCCAGGTCAGTTTCTGGTGATCGAAGACCGCCGCTTTCCGGCTGACCTTCTCCAGGGAAAACTCCTCGACCAGTTGATCCCGGCTCATTATCTCCCGGTCCCCCCCGGGTGACCAGCCGAGCAGGGCCAGGTAGTTGGCCAGGGCGTCGGGGAGGATCCCCGCTTCCCGGAAGGCCTTCAGCGAGGTGGCCCCGTGGCGCTTGCTCAGGGGCGCCCGGTCCGCCCCCAGGATCAGCGGAAGGTGGGCGAAGACCGGCGGATTCCAGCCCAGGGCCCGGTAGAGGAGGAGCTGCTTCGGGGTGTTGGGGAGGTGGTCGTCGCCCCGGATCACGTGGGTGATCCCCAGCTGGTGGTCGTCGACCGCGCAGGCGAAGTTGTAGGCGGGGGAGCCGTCGGACTTGATCAGGACGATATCCTTGAGTTCCCCCCCGGAGACGGTGATCGGCCCGTAAACCCGGTCGGAGAAGACGATATCTTCCGGTTCGACCCGGAGAATGACCGCCGTCCTCCCTTCGGGATCGGGGTCGCTCCGGTAGGCCAGTCCCTCCTCCAGGAGCCGCTCGGCGGGCGGGAGATAGAGTCCGCCCCTCCGGGACTGGTAGACCGGTCCCTCGTCCCAGTCCAGCCCCAGCCAGGAGAGTTCGGAGATGATCTCCCGGGTCAGGTCCTCCCGGGAGCGTCGCCGGTCGGTATCCTCGATCCGGAGGACGAAGACCCCGTTCCGGCCCCGGGCGAAGAGCCAGTTGAAGAGGGCGGTCCGCGCCCCCCCGACGTGGAGGGACCCGGTCGGGCTGGGGGCGAAGCGGACCCGGGGCGGGGGGTCAGGCTTGCTCATAACCGTCCCTCAGGGCGGCCAGGTTGATCTCCAGGAGGCTCCGGTGGCGGGGGGGGATGGCCTCCCCGAGAATCCGCTGGACCGCTTCCAGGGTGAGCAGTTCCGAGCGGCGGACGAAGGCTCCCAGCATCGCCATATTGGCCGCCTTGATGTTGCCCCGGTCTTCGGCGATCCGGTTGGCGGGGATCCGGATTTCGGAGATGTCATCCCTCCCCGAAGTCTCGTCGACCAGGGAACTGTTGACGATCAGGGTCCCCCCGGCCTGGACCCGGCCGGAGAACTTGGCCAGGGAGGGGGTGTTCATCACCAGGCAGAAATCGGGGCGGGCGATGATCGGCGAGGGGATCTCCCGCCGGGAGACGGTTACGTGGCAGTGGGCGGTCCCCCCCCGGACCTCGGCCCCGTAGGAAGGGATATAGGTGACCCGGTGGCCGAGGAACATCCCGGCCCGGATGGCGACCTTCCCGGCCAGCATAATCCCCTGGCCGCCGAAACCGGCCATAATCGCCCGCTCGACGCAGTCGCCGTAAGGGGGAATTTCCGGCTGACGGTCGGTATTCATTCCTTGATCACTCCCAGGGGAAACTGCGGTATGATCTCCTCGCGGATCCGGGCCAGGGAGGCCGGGGGGGTCATCCGCCAGTAGGTGGGGCAGGCGGTCAGGGCCTCGACCAGGGAGAAGCGGCGGCCCTCGAGCTTGTTGAGAAAGGCCTGCCTGATGTAGCCCTTCAGGGTCCTGGTGTGGGCGGGGGAGTCGAGCGCGCCCCGGGCGATGTAATCGGTCCCGTCGAGCGGGGCCAGCATCTCGCAGACCTTGATCGGGGGCCCGGCCAGCTGGAAGTCCCTCCCCCCGGGGCAGGTGGCGGTGGGCTGGCCGACCAGGGTGGTCGGGGCCATCTGGCCCCCGGTCATCCCGTAGATCCCGTTGTTGACGAAGATCACCGTGATATTCTCCCCCCGGTTGGCGGCGTGGATGATCTCGGCGGTTCCGATCGCCGCCAGATCGCCGTCGCCCTGGTAGGTGAAGACGACCAGGTCGGGCCGGACCCTTTTGATGCCGGTGGCCACCGCCGGGGGCCGGCCGTGGGCGGCCTCGGTGACGTCGAAGTTGAAGTAGTCGTAGGCCACGACCGCGCAGCCGACCGGGGCCACCCCGACCGTCCTCTCCCGGATCCCCAGATCGTCGATCACCTCGGCGATGATCCGGTGGACGGTCCCGTGTCCGCAGCCGGCGCAGAAGTGGGTGGGGACGTCCCGGAGGCTCTCCGGCCGGGAGTAAGCTGACTTTTCCGGGTTTCCTGTCATCGGGGTATCCGGTCGCGGACCGCCTCGGTTATCGCCTCCCCGGTCAGGATCTCCCCCCCGCCGTGGCCGAAGAATTCGACCGGGCAGTTCCCCTCCGCCGCCAGCCGGACATCGTCCACCATCTGCCCGAAGTTCATCTCCACCGAGAGCAGCTTCTTCACCTTCCGGCTCAGATCCCGGATGGATTTCTCCGGGAAGGGCCAGAGGGTGATCGGGCGGAAGAGCCCGACCGGGAGCCCTTCTTCCCGGAGCCGGGAGACCACCTCCCGGCAGATCCGGGCGGTGATCCCGAAGGCGACCAGGACCAGATCGGCGTCATCGGTCATATAGGCTTCGGAGCGGACCTCCCGGTCGCTGATCTCCCGGTAAGTCTCCTGGAGTTTCCGGTTGTGGGCTTCCAGCTCCCCGGGGCCGAGATAGAGGGATTTGACGCACCGGGGCGGGCGGCCCCGGGCCCCGGTCAGCGTCCAGTCCTTTTCGGGCGTCCGGGCCGGATCGGGGCGGGCAATCACCACCGGCTCCATCATCTGGCCGAGGATCCCGTCGCCGAGGATCAACACCGGGGTCCGGTAGCGGTCGGCGAGATCGAAGGCGAGAAAGGTCAGGTCGGCCAGTTCCTGGACCGAGGCCCCGGCCAGGACCGGGGTCCGGTAGTCGCCGTGGCCTCCGCCCCGGGTGGATTGGAAGTAATCGGCCTGGGCCGGACCGATGTTGCCCAGGCCGGGTCCGCCCCGCGACATATTGACGATCACCGCCGGGAGCCGGCAGCCGGCCAGGTAGGAGATCCCCTCCTGCTTGAGGCTGATCCCGGGGCTGGAGGAGGAGGTCATCGCCCGTTCCCCGACCGCCGCGGCCCCGAAGACCATACTGATCGCCGCCAGTTCGCTCTCCGACTGGATGAAGACCCTGCCTTCCTCGCCCATCCGCCTGGCCATATAGGCGGTGAGTTCGTTCTGGGGGGTGATCGGGTACCCGAAATAGGCCCGGCAGCCGGCCTGGACCGCCGCTTCCCCGATCGCCTCGTTGCCGCAGATCAGAAAAGGCTGGTTGTTGGCGTTATTCTTCACGGCGGAGGAGATGGCGGATTTCAGTCTTCGGAAATGGTAATCGCGACGTCGGGGCAGGCGGTCACGCAGAGGAGACAGCCGGTGCAGTCTTCGGGCCGGGAGCAGAACGAGGGGTAGACCCCCTTCTTGTTCATCCCCCGGTCGACCGAGATCAGGTGCTTCGGGCAGACCTCGACGCAGAGTCCGCAACCCTTGCATCGGGACTGGTTGATGGAGATTCTCGGCATTGAAATTGGTCTGCTGGTTGGAGAAAGTGGGAAATATACACCATAAAAACCGGGATTGGCAAATATTTCTTCCCCGGGTCAGCAGTGGTAGTGAGACCGCCCTCCCCAGTTCAGCTTGCTCCGGAGGATGGAGTAATAATTGGCGGCGGGGTCGGTGAGGAGGTGGAGAGTGTCCCGCCCTTTCCCGGCGACGATCTCGTCCCCCGGCATCAGCCCGAACCCGGCCTGGCCGTCAATGGTCAGCCCGGTCTCCGGGGGGGCGGTCTGGAGGACGATCCGGATCTTTCTGCCGGCCCCGACGATAATCGGCCGGTTGGTCAGGGTGTGGGGGCAGATCGGGTTGAGGAGGAACACCTCCGCCTCCGGGCTGACGATCGGCCCCTGGGCCGAGAGGGAGTAGGCGGTCGAGCCGGTGGGGGTGGCGATGATGATCCCGTCGGCCATATAGGCGGTCAGGTATTCTTCGGCGAGGAAAGCCTCCATCTTGATCACCCGGGCCAGCCCCCCCTTCCCGATCACGATGTCGTTGAGGGCGGTGAATTTCTCCACCTCCCTCCCCTCCCGGCGGCAGACCCCGTCCAGGGTCATCCTCTCCTCGATCCGGAGCCGGTCCCGGAGGAGGTTTTCCAGGGCCCGGCCGAGTTCTTCGATCGGGACCTCGGTCAGGAAGCCCAGCCCGCCGAGGTTGATCCCGAGCAGGGGGATCTCCTTCCGTTTCAGGTCGCGGAAGGTCCGGATCAGGGTCCCGTCCCCGCCGAGAACGACCAGGGCGTCGATCCCCTCTCCCGCCGTCTCCAGATGGAAAGCGGCGTTCTCCCGGTCGAGGGCGGCCGCCAGGCCGTCTTCGAAGACCACCCCGGCCCCGCCCTCTTCCAGCCGGCGGGCGATCTCCCTCACCCGGGCGAGGGCGTTGTCCTTCTTCAGGTTGGCGACAATCCCGATCTTTTTCATCTTTCCAGAACCTTGACTGGGAAATTTTTGAACCGCGGAGAACGCAGAGGACGCAAAGGAAAGATTGTTATTTAGAGTAGATGTCCACAGTGTAGTGCGGTTCAATATTTTCTCATTATGTTAGCTCAGGCATCGCGGGAAAGTAAGAGAAAAAATTCCCGGTTCCCGGCCGGGCCGGGGAGGCGGGATTCCCTGACCCCGCGGACCGTCAGTCCCAGGCTCCGTCCGTATTCCGCGATCTCCCCGGTCACCCGGCGGCGGACCTCCGGGTCCCGGACCACCCCGCCCCGACCGATCTCCGGCCGGCGGGCCTCGAACTGGGGCTTGACCAGGGCCAGGATCTCTCCCGGGGCCGCCAGGACCCCGGCGGCGGGTGAGAGGACCTTCTTCAGCGAGATGAAGGCCAGGTCGATGGTGATCAGGTCCGGCTCTTCCGGGAGGTCCCCCGGGGTCAGGTAACGGGCGTTGAAACCCTCTTTCACCACCACCCGGGGGTCCCGGCGGAGTTTCCAGGCCAGCTGGCCCCGGCCCACGTCGAGGCAGTAGACCCTCCGGGCCCCTTCCTGGAGGAGACAGTCGGTGAAGCCGCCGGTGGAGGAGCCAAGGTCGAGCGCCACCCGGCCCGCCGGCGAGAGGCCGAAGTCCTCCAGCGCGCCTTTGAGCTTCTCCCCTCCCCGGCCGACGTAGCGGGGCGGACTGAGCAGTTCAATCCCGGCGCCGCTCTCCACCGCCCGTCCGGGCTTGTCCGAAGGGTGTCCGTCGACGGCGACCAGCCCGGCCCGGATCGCCCGCCGGGCCTTCTCCCGGCTGGGGAGGAGACCGCGTTCGACCAGGAGGATGTCGAGGCGCTTTTTGGCCACGGGTTTCTTTCAGCCCGTCCGTTTCCCGGACCGCCCGCCGCCGCCCGCCAGCGCCCGGACGATTCCCTCCGCCACGGCTTCCGGGGACAGCCCGCACTGCTCTCTCAGTTCCGCGATCGCCCCGTGAGGGATAAAGACGTCCGGGAGGGCGATCCGGAGCAGCAGGGCGCTTCCCATCCCTTCCTCGGCGAGGCATTCCCCGACCGCCGACCCGAACCCCCCGGCCAGGGGGTCTTCGGAGAGGGTGACGATCTTCTTTCCCTCCCGGGCCTGGGCCAGGAGCAGCTCGCGATCGAGGGGTTTGACGAACCGGGCGTTGACCACCCCGAAATCCCGGCCGCTCTCCCGGAGCCGTCCGGCGGCCTCTTCGGCCACGGCTACCATATTTCCCAGCGCCCAGATCATCCCCTCGCCGCCTTCCCGGACCACCTCGGCCTTTCCGAACTCGATCTCGGGAAAAGGCGGACTGACCTCCGCCAGTTCGGTCTCCCCCCGGGGATAGCGGACCACGGTCGGCCCGGAACTGGCGCAGGCCGCGGCCAGCATCCCGGTCAATTCCGCGCCGTTTTTCGGGTGCATAATCGTGATCCCGGGGATCAGCCGGAGAAAGGCGGTATCGAAGACCCCGTGGTGGGTGGGGCCGTCCTCCCCGACCAGACCCGCCCGGTCGACCGCCATCACCACCGGGAGGTCCTGGAGGCAGATGTCGTGGAGGATCTGGTCGAACCCCCGCTGGAGGAAAGTCGAGTAGATGGCGGCCACCGGCTTCATCCCCGCCTTGGCCAGCCCGGCGGCGAAGGTCAGGGCGTGTCCTTCGGCGATCCCGACGTCGAAGAAGCGGTCGGGGAAGCGCCGGGCGAAGGGACAGAGCCCGGTTCCGGAAGCCATCGCGGCGGTGATGGCCAATATCCGGGGATCCTCCCCGGCCAGGTGGACCAGGGTGTCGCCGAAGACCCGGGAGTAGGAGAGAAACCGGGCCGGAACCAGGGCCTTCCCGGTCCGGGGGTCGAACGGGCCCGGGCCGTGGAAGGCTTCCGGGTTCTCTTCCGCCGGGGTATAGCCCTTGCCTTTCTTCGTCACCACGTGGAGGAGGATCGGGTCGGGGATCGACTTGATGTTGGAGAAGATCCGGAGCAGTGATTCCAGGTCGTGCCCGTCGACCGGGCCGAAATAACGGTAGCCGAAGTCCTCGAAGATACCCCCCGGGGTGATCAGGTGCTTCAGGGCGTCCTCCAGGCGGTGGGAGGCGTCGACCATCCGCAGCCCGATCGAGGGGATCTTCTCCAGGGTCTGCTCGATCTCCTTCTTCAGTCGGTTGTAGATCGGGGCGGTAATCAGGCGGTTGAGGTGGCGGGAGAGTTCCCCGACGCTGGGGGAGATCGCCATCTCGTTGGCGTTGAGGACCACCAGGGTGTTTCGGGCCAGTTCGGCGCCCTGGTTGAGGGCCTCCAGGGCCAGACCTCCGGTCAGGGAACCGTCGCCGATGCAGGCGATGATCTTTCCCGACTCCCCTTTCCGGTCCCGGGCGACCGCCAGCCCGAGCATCGCCGAGATCGAGGTGCTGGCGTGGCCGGCGCCGAAGAAGTCGTAGGGGCTCTCGAAGCACTTGAGAAACCCGCTCAGTCCCCCGCACTGGCGGAGGGTGGCGAATGAATCCCTCCGCCCGGTCAGGATCTTGTGGGCGTAGGTCTGGTGGCCGACGTCCCAGATCACCTTGTCCCGGGGGAGGTCGAAGACCGAGTACATCGCCAGGGTCAGGTCGACCACCCCGAGGCTGGAGGCGAGGTGGCCCCCGGTCCGGGAGACGACCCGGATGATCTCTTCCCGGATCTCCCGGGCCAGGGAGGTCAGTTCCTCGAGGGAGAGTCCCTTGAGGTCGTCGGGGGAATCTATCCGGGGAAGATGTTCAGCCACGGGAAGGCTCCTCGCCGCCGGCCGGGGAAAACGCCTCCGGACCGGCAAACGGCGCGGTCTCGGGTTCTTCCCCGGACGGCTTTCTCAGGATCTCGATCTTCTTCTCCGCCCGGTTCAGCTGCTCCAGGCAGCGGCGGGCCAGGCTGACCCCTTCCTCGTACTTCTCCAGGCTCTCCTCCAGGGGGACCTCCCGCTGTTCCATCTCCTCGACCAGTTTCTCCAGGCGTTCCAGGGCCTGGTCGAACTTCAGTTCGCCCATCTTTCGTCGCTCCTTTCCCGGTTCATCCCTCAACCCGGTTGACGGTTGATTCGAATTCCCCCTCCCGGAGCCGGACCCTGACCTCCTCACCGATCTCCACCATTGAGGCCGAGGTGACTATCCTACCATCCCGGATTCTCCGGGTAAAGCTGTATCCCCGGGCGAGGACGGCCTCGGGGTTGACCGACTCCAGCCGCCGGTTGAGGGCTTCCAGCCGCTGCCCGGAGAACCGGAGACGGTTTTCGACCGCCCTCTCCAGCCGGGGGGAGAGTTCGTCGAGTTGCTGGCGGAACTGCCAGAGCAGCCGCCGCGGGTCGTGGAGGGTCGCCGATTTCAACGCCCTCTCCACCCGGCCCCGAAAACTCCCCAGGAGATAGTCCAGGGCCAGGTCGAGCCGGCGGGTCAGCCGTCCCAGGTTCAGCATCAGCTCCCTCTTCTCGGCGATCACCAGTTCGGCCGCCGCCGAGGGGGTGGCCGCCCGGAGGTCGGCGGCCAGGTCGGCCAGGGTCCAGTCGGTCTCGTGGCCGACCGCGGAGATGACCGGGATCTTCGAAGCCGCGACCGCCCGGGCCACCGGCTCCTCGTTGAAGGGTTGGAGGTCCTCGGCCGACCCCCCGCCCCGGCCGACGATGATCACTTCGACGTTCTCCCAGCGGTTGAACTCCTCCACCGCCCGGGCGATCTCTTCGGCCGCCCCCTCCCCCTGGACCCGGACCGGGTTGATGATGATCCCGATCGCCCCGAAGCGCCGGTCGATCACCCGGAGGATATCCCGGATGGCGGCCCCGGAGGGCGAGGTGACCACCCCGACCCGGGAAGGGAGCGGGGGGAGTTTTCTCTTCCGGGCGGGGTCGAAGAGCCCTTCCGCCGCCAGCCGGGACTTGAGCCGGGCCAGGGCGAGCTGGAGCGAACCCTCCCCCTTCAGTTCCATCTCCGAGACCACCAGCTGGTAGTTCCCCCGGGGACGGTAGACCGTGATCCTCCCCCGGGCGGTCACCTCCTGCCCGTCCTCGGGTTTCATCCCCAGGCGGCTTGCCTCACCCCGGAAACAGACCGCGGGGAGCTGGCTGGAGGCGTCCTTGAGGGTGAAGTAGAGGTGGCCGGAGGCCGGCCGGCGGAGGTTGGAGATCTCCCCCGCCACCGCGACGGTGAAAAAACGGGACTCCAGCAGCTTCTTGATCCTCCCGGTCAGCTCGCTGACCGTGAGGACGTCTTCCCTGACCGGACGGGCTTTCATTTATCCCGCCAGTTCCTCCCGGACCCGGCGGATCGAGAGGGCCTTCCCGGAGGCGGCGTCGACCTCAACGATCGCCCCTTCCAGGGCCGGTTTGTCCCCGGCGACGGCGAAGTAGGCGGGCAGCCGGGTGGTGAAGTTCTTCAGGACCGGCTCGATCCGCCGGCCGAGGATCGATTTCGAGGCCCCGGTCATCCCCAGGTCGGTGATGTAGGCCGTCCCCCCCTCCAGGACTCGTTCGTCGGCGGTGGGGACGTGGGTGTGGGTCCCGGCCAGGGCCGAGACCCGCCCGTCGCAGTAGTAACCGAAAGCCTGCTTCTCCGAGGTGGCCTCGGCGTGGAAGTCGACCAGGATAACCTTCGTCCGTCGGGAGAGGGCTTCCAGTTCCCGGTCGAGCTGCCGGAAGGGACAGTCGATCGGCTGCATAAAGACCCTCCCCAGGAGGTTGATCACCCCGACCTCCACCCCCCCGGCCGTGGTGAAGACTCCGCTTCCCCGGCCCGGGGTTTCCGGGGGAAAGTTGGCCGGCCGGAGCAGCCGGATCTGTCCGGAGATGAAGCCGAAGACCTCCTTGTTCCGCCAGATATGATCCCCGGTGGTCAGGACGTCGGCCCCGGCCGCCAGGAGTTGGGAGACGGCCTTCCCGGTCAGGCCGGAGCCCCCCGCGGCGTTTTCCGCGTTGACCATCGTGAAGTCGATCCCCTCCTCCCGGCTCAGGCGGGGATAGATCCCGGCGAAGGCCTCCCGGCCGGGCTTGCCGACCACGTCGCCGGCGAACAGGATCCGGATATTTCCGCTCATAGTCTTAGGTTCACGCGGTTGTCACTTGGCAAATTCCACCGCCCGGGTCTCCCGGAGGACGGTGATCTTGACCTGGCCGGGATAGTCCATCTCCTCCTCGATCTTCTTGCTGATGTTCCTGGCGATGTGGACGGTCTCGTTGTCTCCGACCTTGTCCGGCTCGACCATCACCCGGACCTCCCGGCCGGCCTGGATGGCGTAGGCCTTCTTCACCCCGTGGAAGGAGAGGGCCAGCTGTTCGAGTTTCCCCAGCCGCTTCAGGTAGCCCTCCAGCGACTCCGAGCGGGCGCCGGGGCGGGCGGCCGAGATGGCGTCGCCGGCCTGGCTGAGGAAGTCGTAGGCGGTCTGGGGCTCCTTCTCCCCGTGATGGGAGGCGATGGCGTTGACGATCAGCGGCGGGAGCCCGAACTTCCGGGCCAGGTTGGCCCCGATCTCGGCGTGAGGGCCTTCCACCTCGTGATCGACGGCCTTGCCGATGTCGTGGAGGAGCCCGATCTTCTTGGCGGTCTGGACGTCCAGCCCCAGCTCCGCCGCCATAATCCCCATCACGAAGGCCACCTCCCGGGAGTGGTCGAGGACGTTCTGGCCGTAGCTGGTCCGGTAGCGGAGCCGGCCCAGGGTCTTGATCATCTCCGGCTTCAGACCGGGGACCCCGACCTCGAAGGCCGCCTGCTCCCCGGCCTCCCGGATCGTCCGGTCGACCTCCGAGGCGGATTTCTTCACCACTTCCTCGATCCGCGGGGGGTGGATCCGCCCGTCGCTGACCAGTTTCTTCAGAGAGACCCGGGCGATCTCCCGGCGGACCGGGTCGAAGCCGGAGAGGACCACCACCTCCGGGGTGTCGTCGACGATGATATCGACCCCGGTCAGGGCCTGGAAGGCGCGGATGTTCCGGCCCTCCCGGCCGATGATCCGGCCCTTCATCTCGTCGTTGGGCAGGGGGATGGCGGAGACCGCCACCTCGGAGACCTGGTCGGAGGCGTAGCGCTGGATGGCCAGGGTGATGATCTTCCGGGCCGACTGCTCCGCCTTCTCCCGGGCCTCGGCCTCGATCTGCCGTCCGAGGAGGGCCCCCTCCCGCTCCGCCTCCTCCCGGAGGGAGTCGAGGAGGATATTCCTGGCCTCTTCCCGGCTCAAGCCGGAGATCTGCTGGAGTCGGGACTGCTGCTGGGCGATCAGGGATTGGACCTTCTGCTCTTTCTCGCCGAAGCTCTGTTCCCGTTCCTTGAACTGTTTTTCCCGTTCCTGGAATTTGGCCTCCCTCCGCTCCAGGAAGTTGAGTTTCTTTTCCAGGTTCTCCTCGCGGGAGTTGATCCGCTTGTCCAGCTCCTTCAGTTCCTGCCGTTCCTGCCGGGTCTCCTTCTCGAACTGGCTCCGGGTCCGGTAGAGTTCTTCCTTGGCCTGGAGCGCCGCCTCCTTTTTCTTGGCGGCGACTTCCCGGTTGGCGTCTTCGATGATGACCTTCGCCCGCTGGGCGGCGGCGACGACCCGGCGCCGGGCCCAGAGGGCGTAGCCGCCGAAGCCGAGGCCGATCCCGGCCAGCGCGGCGGCGGCCGCGATTATGTATCCGGTGTTATCCATTATATTCTCCTCGCTCGGTTGAATGGTTGAAGTCAATCAGCGCAATTGTCGGAACTTCCGATCTCCAGGACCCGGTCTTCGGTGATCACCAGGTCGACCGGAACGTCGTGAGGATCGGGGACGATCTCTTCCACCAGCTGGCATTCAAAGGCCAGGCCGATCCTGGGGACGCCTTCCCGGAGCCGGGGCAGGAACCGGTCGTAGCAGCCCCCTCCCCTCCCCAGCCGGTTTCCGGACCGGTCGAAGGCGGTCCCGGGGACCACCGCCAGGTCGAGTTCCCGGGGGTCGATCCCCGGGCTTGACCGGTCGGCCGGTTCCCGGATCCCCCGGAAGCCCGGGGCGAGTTCCCGCTCCGGGTCCCGGACCGGGACGGCCCGCAGGGATTTCCGGTCCTCCTCCACCAGGGGGACGGCGACCGTCTTTCCGGCCGCCAGGGCGGCGGCGACGATCTCCCCGGTGCCCGCCTCGCTTCCGGTCGAGACATAGATGAAGAGAGTTTTCGCCTCCCGGTATTCCGGCCGGGAGAAGAGCCTTTGGGCGATTTGACGGCTCTTCTCCCCGGCTTCCTCCCGGGACAGCCGTTTCCGGGCTTGCCGCCCCCGTCTTCTCAGTTCGGCCTTCATTTCTTCCTTCCAGGGCCTCGCTCTCCGTGATTCCGGCTCTTCCGGGCCCGCAATCTCTTCCCGATGACCGCCTCGTAACCGTGGTCGGTGGGGAAGTAGAACTGTTTCTCCACCGCCAGGTAGGCCTGGTCGACCCAGCCGCCGGGGTGGTCGTGGGGGTAGAGGTAGGCCGGTTTCTTTTCCCCGCCCGCCGCCGGCCGGTTCTTCAGGTGGGCGGGTACCGGCTGGAGGGGTTCGGTCTCTATGTTCTCCAGGGCCAGTCTCAGCCCCCGGTAGGCGGCGTTGCTCTTCGGGGCGGCCGCCAGGTAGGTCGCCGCCTGGGCCAGGACCAGCTGTCCCTCCGGCATCCCGATATAGTCCAGGGCCCGGGCGGCGCTGACGGCCAGGGTCAGGGAGTGGGGGTCGGCGTTGCCGATGTCCTCGGCGGCCAGGATGACCAGGCGGCGGGCGAGAAAGCGGGGGTCCTGGCCGCCCTTGAGCATCCGGGCCAGCCAGTAGAGGGCGGCGTCCGGGTCGCCGCCCCGGACGCTCTTGATGAAGGCGGAGATGGTGTCGTAATGCTCGTCTCCGTCCCGGTCGGAGGCGATGATCTTTTCCTGGGCGGCCCGGGCGGCCGTCTCCCGGTCGATCACCGGCTTCCCGGAGGGTCCGGGGGAGGCCAGCGCCGCCGCGAGCTCCAGGGGGTTCAGGGCCCTCCGCCCGTCCCCCTCGGCGAAACCGGCGAGGAATTCCAGCGCCTCCCCGGTCAGGGTCAGGTCCCGGTCCCCCAGTCCCCGTTCCCGGTCGGCCAGGGCCGCCTGCAGGATCCGTCCGATGGTTTCTTCGGAGAGGGGCCGGAAGCGGAAGAGCTGGGAGCGGGAGAGCAGGGCCGGGGCCAGGGCGTGAAAGGGGTTGAGGGTGGTCAGGCCGAGGAAGGAGACGGTCCCGTCCTCGATATGGGGTAGGAGCACCTCCTGCTGGGCCCGGTTGAAACGGTGGAATTCGTCGACGAAGAGCAGGGTTCCCCCCCCGGTGTTGGCCCGCCGGTTCTTCGCCCCGGCGATCACCTCCTTGACCCGGGCGACGTTGGAATCGACGGCGGAGAGGGTGGCGAAGAAGGAAGCGGTGGCCTCCCCGATGATCCGGACCAGGCTGGTCTTTCCGGTCCCCGGGGGTCCGAAGATGATCGCCGAGCGGATCCGGTCCTCCTCGATCATCCGCCGCAGCAGCTTCCCCGGCCCGAGCAGTTCCTCCTGCCCGTAAACTTCCGACAGGCGGCGGGGCCGCATCCGGTAGGCCAGGGGGGTTTCGTCACCCCGGGGCCGGCCGGTCTCCTCCTGAAACAGTTCCATAAAAAGAGCCCTGCCCGGCAGGGGGACCGGGGCAGGGCAACTTCCGGAACGGGGGCCGGAGCGGAGCGGAAAGATCAGGTAATTAAACTGGAGGAGACTCTTCCCGCCGCAAAATGATTTCCGCTCGTTGTTTCGACCCTGAAATCGCTCATATAACCGCTAAACCAGCAAAATTAATGGAGTGTGCTGAGTTGAATTATCGCGAATGACCGGTTGCTGCCCTGCTTGGCGGTCCGGCGCCGCCCGGGTTGACCGGTTGGCGGCGGACCGCGGTCCGACCTTCTGCCGTGTATTTAGAATGTTATTCTCCGGTTGATCAACGAAAACTGCATCCGAGTTCCCGGGTCAACGCTTCCTGGAACTCCCGGTGGGTCTGATTCACCGTTGCTTCGCAAAGAGTATCACAACGGGAACGGTAATTCAATCTAAAGGCGAAACTTTTTTTCCCTTCCGGGACCTGGCTGCCCCGGTAGAGGTCGAAGATCTCGTACCCCTCCAGCAACTCCGGCCGGTGGCGTTCGATGGCCTCGGCGACCGCCCGGTAGGGCAGGGACTCCTCCGTCACCAGGGCCATATC
The DNA here is from genome assembly GCA_003561965.1 of PVC group bacterium. GTDB lineage: Bacteria > Auribacterota > Erginobacteria > Erginobacterales > Erginobacteraceae > Erginobacter. Next base: position 2,387 of record PWXJ01000294.1, on the reverse strand, counting down.
CCGGCGGACCGCCGGGTACTGATCGAGCTTCCGGTAGCGGGCACCCTCCCCGGCGGCGGCGAGAAACGGGCCGGCTTCCAGCTCGGCCAGGAAGACGGGGACCGAAATCGAGTAGGCCTCCAGGAGCGGGCCCGAGACCTTTCCGGCCGTCCCCAGGCGCTTCCCTCCCGCCTCGATCCGGCCGCACTGGCCGGGCTGGAAGACGGGGTGTTCCAGGGGGGAGAAGGCAGGTTGATCCAGCCCCAGCCGCTCCGCCAGGAGTTCCACGACCCCCTTCAGGGAGAAGAAATCCAGGACCGGATCCGGACGCCGCCAGTCGGGTTCGGTCGAAGGGCCCGAGAGCAGCAGCGAAAGCAGGGGCCGCTCTTCCAGGGCGCCGGAGCCGTTGAGGGAGAAGACCACACCCCACTCAAAGATGTTGACCGGCATCACCCGGCGGTTGTAGTTGCCGGAGAGGACCTCGAGCAGGCCGGGGATCAGGGTGGTCCGGAGCAGGCACTGCTCCTTGTTGACCGGGTTGGAGATCCGCCCGGCCCGCCGGATCGGATCGGCCGGCGCCAGGCCGAGCCGGTCGAGAGATTTTGGGTCCATAAAGCTGTAGGTGATGACTTCGTCGAGCCCGAGGCCGATCAGGATCTCCCGGGCCGATTCCGGGACCGTCCTCTCCGGCGGGTCCCTGGGGGAGAGCAGTCCGGCGGAGGGGAGGCGGGCCGGGATCCGGTCGAACCCGGCCAGGCGGGCGATCTCCTCGATCAGGTCGACTTCCCGGGTCAGGTCGGGCCGCCAGGGGGGGATGGAGAATTCCCGGTTCTCCTGATCCCGGTTTTTCAGTTCCAGGCCGAGGCGGCCCAGGGTGTCGGCGGCCAGGTCCGGGGAGACCGGGTAACCGAGGAGTTTCCCGGCCCGCTCCGGGCGGAGGACTACGGTTCGGGGGGAGGAATCGGCCTGTTTCCGGTCGATAAGTCCCTCCGCCACCTCTCCCCCCGCCAGGTTGACGATCAGGGCCGCGGTCCGGTCGAGGGCGGCCGGGGGAAGCGTCGGGTCGATCCCCCGTTCGAATCTCCGGGAGGCCTCGCTGGACATCCCCAGGGCCCTTCCGGTCCGGCGGATCGAGACCGGGTTGAAGGCGGCGCTCTCCAGCAGCACGGTGTCGGTCAGTTCGCCGATCTCGGAGTGGAGTCCCCCCATCACCCCGGCCACCGCCACCGGTTTTTCCCGGTCGGCGATCACCAGCATCCCCGCCGAGAGCGCCCGCTCGACCCCGTCGATGGTCACGATCGATTCCCCCTCCCGGGCGGGACGGGCGATCACCCCGCCCCCTTCCAGGGCCCGGTGGTCGAAGGCGTGGAGGGGGTGGCCCAGTTCCAGCAGGAGGTAGTTGGTGGCGTCGACCACGTTGTTGACCGGCTTGATCCCCCCCAGCCGGAGACGCCGGCGGACCGCCAGCGGACTGGGACCGACCCGGACCCCGCGGATCAGGCGGGCGCAGTAACGGGGGCAGAGTCCGTAATCCTCGATCTCGACCCGGGCCTCGTCCCCGGCCGGGGGTCCGGTCTCGAGAGGCTCGGCCGGCCGTTCGATCAGCCCGGTCCCGGTCAGGGCGGCGACGTCCCGGGCCACCCCCCGGACCGAGAGGAGGTCGGGCCGGTTGGGGGTGACGTCGATCTCCAGGACCGCGTCGGCGATTTCCAGGGCCTCCTCCAGAGGCCGGCCCGGGGAGAGTTCCCCCGGGAGTTCGACCACCCCGCTCTCGTCCTCGCCCAGTCCCAGTTCCAGCTCGGAACAGAGAACCGCTTCCGAGACCCGCGACCCCATCTTCCTCGCCTCGACCTTTCCTCCGGGGAGGACCGCCCCCGGGGGGGCGGCCGCGGTTACCAGTCCGGCCGCCGCGTTGGGGGCGCCGCAGAGGGCGGTCACCGTCCGGCCCCCGACATTGACCCGGCACCACTTCCAGCCGGGCTTTTCCGGGTCGTCCTCGACCGCCGCGATCTTTCCCACCACCACCCCGGAGAAGGCGGGAACGATCCGCTCCACCCGCTCGACTTCCGCCCCGGAGAGGGTCAGCCGCTCGGCCAGTTCCTCCGGCCCCAGCGAGATCTCGACCAACTCCCTTAACCAGTTATAACTGACTTTCATAATAAAAAACTTTCACCGCAAAGACGCAAAGGACGCCAAGAGAATTATTAAGTATTTTATCCGAGTGTAATTACGACTCGGTGCTGCAGTGAGTCTTGGAAAGAGATTAAGTTTTCGAATAAAAAAACTCGGCTCAATCCGGATTTCCCAAAAGGATTGGTTCATTATGTGCCGCCCCCTGCGGGGGCTCTGCGATACTATTTGTTGCTCCATATCCACGGGCTGACGCCCGTGGCTAAGAATGTATCGCC
>PWXJ01000067.1 GCA_003561965.1 PVC group bacterium | reverse complement strand
TCCCCCCGACGAAGAGGATCAGGGGCATTAGTCTCAAAAAGGCGCCGGTGACCAGAAGGTTGAGACCGATCGCCCCCGAGGTCAGGATAAAGAGCAGGATCGACAGCTGGATCAGGCTGACCGTGTTCCGGATGCTCCGGCCCCGGAGGAGCAGGATTTCCAGCTGCTTCAGGACGCTCCGGAGCCGGACGGCCTCCGGGGCCGGGAGTTCCCCCTTCTCGAGCATCTCCAGGGAGTATCTCCGCTTCTCGGCGTTGAGCTGCCGGATCCGGGCGATGATCAGCGAGTAGCGGTTCTGCATCGTCAGCAGGAGCAGGGCGTCGGCGGAGATCGCCAGCGCCGGCGCCAGCATCGACAGGATCGCCTCGGTGACTGTAAGGACGGCTTCCTCCATAGACGCATTGTGAACCTTATTGCGGAATTCGGCAAGCCCGTTTCCGCCCCCCGAAGTTTTACCCCGAAGCGAATCTTTTCGGGGCGCCCCCCCTTCGGGGATGAGGGCCGGGGGAGGGATTCGCCCCTGCTCCCGGCCGCCAGCATCCGGGAGGCGGCGGCCGGGGGGCCGGAGGTGATCTAATGCCGGAACATTATCCCGGGGAATTATCCTTGATCCATACCGGGATTTCGGTTATAAAAGTCCTATTCCCTGTACTTGAATCAATTTGTCAACCATTTACTGGGGACGAGGGCGCCGGATGAAGGCGCTGGATGATTTTCGGGCTGATGAATGCCGGCCCTGGGGGTCGGGATTGGGCTCTTGGAAGTTGCGCGGTGGATTTTCGGGCGGCTGAATGGCCGCCCTTTATCGCTAACGCGGCAATCGGGTCGTAATGAAACCGAAAAGGAGGGTGGAGATGAGAAGACCGTGACCTTGGCGACCGAGGGCTGGCGGCTTTCCGCCGGGGCCTCAACCGCTTCCCCCGCCGGGCGGTCATCCGGTATCGGGGAGGCGTGATCCTTAATTCATTTGTTCAACCGGGTTTTTCCCGGGAGGAGATAAGATGAGAAAGCTATGGTTAGCAGCTCTGGCCGGGGCGGTCTTGTGCCTGCCGGCGGTAACGACTGAAGCAAGCGGAGGGGAAACAATCTTCCGACCCGCCACCGGCCTCTGGGCGACGCGGGGAGTTACCCGTATTTACTTCGGGAGGCCGGGCGACGCTCCGGTTCTCGGGGATTACACCGGGGACCGGGTTGACGAGCCGGCGATCTTTCGCGCCTCCAGCGGTCTCTGGGCCGCCCGGGGCGTCACCCGGGTCCATTTCGGGACTGTCGGCGACGAGCCGAAGCCGGGGGACTATACCGGGGACGGGAAGACGGACATCGCCATCTTCAGGCCGGCCACCGGCCTCTGGGCGGTGAGGGGGGTGACCCGGATGTATTTCGGGAGAACCGGGGACGTGGCGATTGCGCCCCTGCTCTCAAGGGTAAGGCTGCTCCAGACCGGTCAGACGGCAAGCTGCCGGGCCGGGGACGACGGCCACTACCGGAAGGGGGTCTCCTTCAGTTACCAGACCCGGATGATCGCCGGCGGTCTGGTCACCATCGACAACGCGACCGGCCTGATGTGGGCCTCGGACGGCCTGGCGGCGGGCTGCAACAATGGGGACTTGATAAACAGCTGGAGCGGAGCGATCGACTGGGCGGAGGGCTTGGAATTCGCCGGGTACTCCGACTGGCGCCTGCCGAACGTCCGCGAGCTGCTCTCACTGGTCAATTACAGTAAATTCTGGCCCGCCCTCGACAAGGCCTATTTCCCCGGTACCGGTGAGTCTAACGTATATTGGTCCAGCACCATCTATGTGGATTGCGACGGCCCGGGTGGTGTGGGGGGGCTGGTGTGGGCGGTCGAAATCGCCGATGGTGGGTCGATGCTTAAGGACATCAATGACCCCGGATCTGTCCGGGCCGTCCGTGCCGGCGAGTAGCCGTCGAATTGACATTTTGACCTTTCCGCGCTCCGAATTATCGGGGCGCGGAAAGTGAAATTTTTCGGGCTGAAAGACATATAAGCGGCGGAGACGCTTTGCAAGGCCGGAATCCCCATCCAAAGCTTGGATCGGGGAGCGTTCACCCCGTGGGATAGCGTGAGGCTATCCCATCCGGGGAGCCTACGGCTACTCGGCGTCCTCCCCACTTCCGCGAAGGAACGAGCGGGAGTATGAGAGATCAGGAGCAGCTTACCTTCAACTTTGAGGCCAACTCTCCGGAGGCCCCCCGTCGCGACCCGGCGGGGAGGGGGCAGGGGAAGGTGGACGCGGAGGAGGTTCTTTTGAACTGATTCGCCCGCGGCGCGAGGCCGCAGGGGCTCGGGAAAGGACTAACCGCTCAGCTGATTCCCTTTCTGCCGGGAGATAAAACTTGCCCGGGCGGGGGGAATCTTTATACTGAAGCGGTAGTTACCGATTGCTGATTTTCTCCCAACCGCGAGGATAGAATTTAGGTGCTGTCCAAGGTACATTCGGCGGGGCTTTGGGGGATCGAGGCCTACCCGATCGAGATCGAGGTAGACGTCAGCGGCGGGTTGCCGGCCGAGGTGGTGGTGGGTCTGCCCGACGCGGCGGTGAGGGAGTCGCGGGACCGGGTGCGGACCGCGATCCACAACTCCGGCTTCAGTTACCCCGACGACCGGATCACGATCAACCTGGCCCCGGCCGACGTCAGGAAGGAAGGACCCTCCTTCGACCTCCCGATCGCCCTCGGAGTCCTGGCCGCTTCCGGGCAGCTGGACCCCGGGCGGCTGGAAGGGGAGGTGGTCGTCGGGGAGCTGGCCTTGGACGGTTCGGTGCGGCCGGTCAACGGCGCGCTCTCGATCGCCCTGGAGGCGAGAGAGCGGGGGAGGAGGTCGCTCCTGCTCCCGGCCGCCAACGTCCGGGAGGCGGCGGTGGTCGAGGGGCTGGAGGTGAGGGGGGCGGAGAGCCTGGCCGGGGCCGTCAGGCATATCTCCGGCGAGGCCGGGCTGGAGCCGGTCCGGGTGGAGACGGAGGAACTCTTCCGGACCGCCGGGCGCTACCCGGTGGACTTCTCCGAGGTCCGGGGACAGGCCGACGTCAAGCGGGCCCTGGAGGTGGCGGTGGCCGGGGGGCACAACCTGATAATGATCGGGCCGCCGGGGGCGGGGAAGTCGATGCTGGCCAAGCGGATCCCGACCATCCTCCCCCCGCTGACCCTGGACGAGGCCCTGGAGACCACCCGGATCCACTCCAGCGTCGGCCTGCTGCCGAAAGGGGAGGGGCTGCTGGCGCTCCGGCCGGTCCGGAGCCCTCACCATACCGTCTCCGACGTCGGCCTGATCGGGGGAGGGTCGAAGATCCGGCCGGGGGAGGTGAGCCTGGCCCATAACGGGGTCCTCTTCCTCGACGAGCTGCCCGAGTTCAGCCGCTCGGTGCTCGAGGTCCTCCGCCAGCCGCTCGAGGACGGGGAGGTGACCATCTCCCGGGCCACCGGTTCGCTGACCTTCCCCGCCCGGTTTATGCTGGTGGCGGCGATGAACCCCTGTCCCTGCGGCTACTATACCGATTCCCGGCGGGAGTGCCGCTGCCACCCCGGCCAGATCCGCAACTATATGTCCCGGATCTCGGGCCCGCTGCTCGACCGGATCGATATCCACCTCGAGGTGGCGCCGGTGAATTACCGCCGGTTGTCCGGGGGCGGGGAGGAGGAGGACTCGGCCGGGATCCGCCGCCGGGTCACCGCCGCCCGTTCGGTCCAGCGGGAGCGGTTCGGGCCCTCCGGGGTTTACTGCAACGCCGCGATGACCAGCCGCGACCTGAAGAAGCATTGCCGCCTCTCCCGGCCGGTCCGGGAGCTGCTGGAACGGGCGATGGAGGAACTGGGCCTCTCGGCCCGGGCCTGGGACCGGATCCTCAAGGTCTCCCGGACCATCGCCGACCTGGCGGGGGCGGAGGAACCGGACCCGGCCCACGTCTCGGAGGCGATCCAGTACCGGGTCCTCGACCGCAAACTCTGGTTGTGACGGTACTGAAAAATGGCTCAATCCGGATTTCCCAAAAGAATTGGTTCATTATGTTTCGCCCCCTGCGGGGGCTTGAATTGGTTGATTTGTGCGTTATCACCCACGGGCTGACGCCCGTGGCTAAGAATGTATCGCCCGCTGCGCGGGCTGCAAATATGAAAGCTCTGTGGAACCGGGATAAGCAGCCCCCGCAGGGGGCGAAACTTCCTACCAGCCACGGGCGTTAGCCCGTGGTACTGGCTCGGAACCAATAACTCAAAGCCCCCGCAGGGGGCGACACAATTTCCTGCCGGATGATGATAAATTTTCCATCAGCAGGGTAAGTTTAACCTTGAGCAAATTTCACCCCGGTTCTGCACTTCAGTAACTGCCTTCAACGCTCCGCCATCACTGACTGAAGCAAACAATAGGCTTTGGGAAATCCGGATATAGCCAAATAAGTCACGAAACAAGGAGGATAGAGAGATGAAGAAGACAGTATTGTTCGGACTGGCGATTCTCGGGCTCGCCCTTGCCGGCCCGGGGGTAATCCGGGGGGAAGGGGAGACCGCGGACCCCGGGGAACTTCACCGGAAGGCCCACCTGCTGGGCCGCGACGCCCAGCGGGCCGTCTACCAGGAGGATATCCTGGAGGCCTTCGAGGCCTACTCGGAAGCGGTCTCGCTCTATCAGGAGATCGCCCGGATCGACCCCGGGTGGCGGACCGATTTCGTCCAGTCCCGGATCGAACAGTGGGGCGAGGAGGCCGACCGGCTCGGCCGGGAGATCTACTCCCTGCCGGACGGGGTGGTCGAGATCCGGCCGGGGATGACCCGGGAGGGTCGCCGCTTCGACGAGGGCCGGGCCGGGGCCGCCCGAGTGAGGGAGACGGGCGAGGACGAGTACGAGGTGGAGAGTTTCACGGTCACCGTGGTCCGGGAGGGCCCCCTGAAAGGCGCCGAATGCAGCTGTCCCGACTACACATACCGGGGCAGGAAACATAACTTCGCCTGCAAGCACATCTGGTCCGTGATCACCCGGGAGCGTCTGCTCCAGTAGCTCGGGCCAGACTGCTTCGGTCTATTGAGGAAAGGGATGATGGGCAGGATCAGGCTGCTGCCGGAGGAGGTGATCAACAAGATCGCCGCCGGGGAGGTGGTCGACCGCCCGGCGGCGGTGGTCCGGGAGCTGATCGAGAACTCGCTCGACGCCGGGGCGCGGCGGATCGAGATCTCGGTCCGGGGCGCCGGGACCCGGGAGATCCGGGTGGCCGACGACGGCGGGGGGATGGAGCGGGACGACCTGATCCTGGCCTTCGACCGGCACTCGACCAGCAAGCTGGAAAAGTTCGCCGACCTCGACCGGATCTCCTCGATGGGGTTCCGGGGGGAGGCCCTGCCCAGCATCGCCGGGGTCTCCCGGGTCCGGGTGACCACCCGGCCCCCGGGGGCGCTGGCGGCGACCCGGATCGAGATCGGGGGCGGGGCGATCCGGGACGTCACCGAGGCCGGGGCCCCGGAGGGAACCGAGGTCGAGGTCCGGGGACTCTTCTACAACACCCCGGCCCGCCGGAAATTCCTCAAGACCCCCCGGACCGAGCAGGCCCGGATCACCGAAGAGGTGACCGCCCACGCCCTGGCCAACCCCGGCGTCGCCTTCAGCTTCCAGCGGGACGGCGGGCAGATCTTCTCCCTCCCTCCCGCCGCCGATCTCCGGGGCCGGATCGCCGACCTCTGGGGCGCGGAGGCGGCGGAATCGCTCTTCCCGGTCCGGGCGGGGGATGGGGAGGTCAGGGTCGAAGGCTGGCTGGTGAAGCCGGACTCCGCCGGCCGCTTCCGGAAAGGCCTGACCCTGATCGTCAACCGGAGGCCGGTCCGGGACCGGATGCTGGCGGCCGCCGTCGGGGAGGGTTACGGCCCCCGGCTGCCCCGGGG
>PWXJ01000095.1 GCA_003561965.1 PVC group bacterium | reverse complement strand
CCTGGTCGGCCAGGTTCTGACTCTTCGACTTCGAGCCCTGGGCCTCCTTGACCAGTTTGATCACTTTGGAAAGATAAGAATCTTCTCCCGTCCCCCTCACTTCCATCTCCAGGGATCCGTCGCCGTTGATGGTTCCCCCGATCACCTCCGCCCCCGGTTCTTTCTTGACCGGCTTCGACTCGCCGGTGACCATCGCCTCGTTGAGGTAACTTTTTCCTTTCCTGATCACCCCGTCGGCGGGGATCTTCTCCCCCGGCTTGACCAGGAGGAGATCGCCTTTCTTCACCTCCTCCAGTTTCACCTCCACCGTCTCCCCGTCCTCGATCTTGTGGGCCCCGTCCGGCATCAGCCGGGCCAGTTCCTCCAGGGCGCGGGAGGCGCTTAAGACCGACTTCATCTCGATCCAGTGGCCGAGGAGCATAATGACGATCAGGGTGGCCAGTTCCCAGAAGAAGAACTTCCCCGCCAGGCCGAAGACCACCGCCGAGGAGTAGAAGTAGGCCACCGAGATCGCCAGCCCGATCAGGGTCATCATCCCCGGTTCCTTCGATTTCAGCTCCGAGAAGAGCCCGCTGAGGAAAGGCCATCCACCGTAGAAAAAGATCAGGGTGGCGAAGAAGAAGAGGAGGTAGCGGTCTCCCGGGAATTCCAGCGTGATCCCGGTCAGGCCCTGGATCATCGGGGAGAGGATCAGGATGGGGACGGTCAGGACCAGGGAGACATAGAACCGCCGCCGGAAATCGGCGATCATCATCCGGTGGTGGGCGGTATGGTCGTGGTGGTGGTGTTCTTTCATCCCGTTCTCCAGGGTTGGAATTCGGTCATCCGGGCGTCCTTACTCCGGCCCGGTCCGGATCGGGCAGCCGACCTCGGTGCAGGCCTGGATCGAACCGAGGCAGACCTCGACTTTTTCGAACCCGCTTCGCTTCAACAGGGAGGCGGCAATGATCGCCCTTCTTCCGCTGCCGCAGAAGGTGATCAGCGGGCGGCCGGGGGGGATTTTCCCGTAATGGTCAGGCAGTTCCCCCAGGTAGACGGGGACCGCACCCGGCAGGTGCCCGGCCTCGAACTCCTCCCGGGACCGGACGTCGAGCAGGGTGAACTCTTCTTTCCGGTCGATCTTCTCCACGATCTCGGCGGTGTGGACCGCCGGGATCCGGTCGTATCCCCGTCCGCTGGTCTCCCACTGGTGGAGGCCGCCTTCCAGGAAGGCGGGGATGTCGTCGTAACCGAGGCGGTAGAGGTAGCGGACCGCCTCCTTGACCTCGGCCGTATCCTCGACCACCAGCCCGACCGGTTTCCGGTAATCGAGAAACCAGCCGGCGAAGGCGGGGAGCATCCCCCGGGGGATGGCCAGGCTGCCGGGGATGAAGGCTCCGGAGACGGCTTCCGGGGAGCGGAGATCGAGGATGACCATCCCCTCCCGGGCGGCGTCGGCGAAATCGCCGGCATCCCGGGGTTCCGGTTCGGGGAGGAGCGCGGTCACCGGCGGGCCTTCCAGGTTGTACTTCTCCATCATCCGGAAGTAAGGCGGGGTGTGATGGGTCTGGTCCATCTTCATCGCCGCGAACTTCTCCCGGTCCCGGAGGCGGAGTGACGGGTTGTGGAGCCGTTCGTAACCGAGGGTGGAGAACTCCCGGGCGGCCAGGCTGGAGCCGCAAACCGAACCGGCGCCGTGGGCGGGGAGGAGGATCACCCCGTCGCCGAGGGGGAGGATCTTCTCGAAGATGCTCCGGTGGAGCAGCTCGGCCGGCTCGGTCCCCCGGTCCGGGAAGAAGTCGGTCCGGCCGGTGTCGCCGATGAAGAGGGCGTCGCCGGTGAAGACGGCCGCCGGGGTGTCGCCCGAGGCCTCGTCGAAAACCGCGATCGAGATGCTCTCGTAGGTGTGCCCGGGGGTCTTGAGGATCTTCAGCCGGATATCTCCCATCCGGAATTCGTCGCCCTCCTCGACCGTCTCCCCGTAACCGAAGGGGAGTTCACCCCCGTGAAAGATCGCCGCCCCGGTCCGGGCGGCCAGTTCGGCCGAGCCGATGACGTAGTCCTCGTTGCGGTGGGTCTCGAAGATCCGGGTGATCCGGCACCCCTCCCGGTCGGCGATCTCCCGGTAGATGGAACAGTCTCTCCGCGGGTCGATCACCGCCGCCTCACCCCCGTCCCCGAGGATGTAGGAGAGGTGGGCCAGTCCTTCCGACTTGATCTTTTCCAGAAACATTGTTCTCCTCCTTCGCTGGGCCGATCCGGCCGTCCGCCGCCGCCCTTCCCCCGATCCCGCTTGTCCCGGCCGGCTTTCTGTAGTAAAATGTCGTTCAACTGGAGTTGCTAAGGAGCATAGAATGGATTGCACGTCATTGCGGGGAGCGAGATCCCTCGCTGGCGCTCGGGACAGGCTCCGCAATCTCAATTTGCTGCCTAGGAAGAGATTGCTTCGCTGCGCTCGCAATGACACTGGGGGCTGCAACCTATATCCTGCCCTTATTAATAAGCATATATTCGGGGAAAATTCAAGATGCCCTACAATATCCTCCTGGTTGACGACGACCGGGCTTTCCGGGAAGAGTTCCGGGATTACTTCCGGGACTACCGGGTGGTGGGGGCTTCTTGCGGGAGGGAAGCCCTGGAGATTCTCGACCGGCCCAACGAGATCGACCTGGTCATTCTCGATGTCCGGCTGCCCGACTCCCGGGGGACGGAGATCCTCAGAAGGATCAAGCGGGACCGGCCGGATCTCGGGGTGATCATCCTCACCGGGTTCGGCTCCAAGAAGGTGGTGATCGAAGCCCTCCAGGGCGAGGCCGACGAGTACCTGGAGAAACCGCTCGACCTGGAAAGAACCGCCGCGGCGATCCGGAAGCTGCTCCGGCAATCCCGCTGGCCGGAGGGGCTGGAGGCGGCGGATACCTCGGGGAAGATCGAGCGGGTGAAGGTCTTTCTCGAGAGGAACGTTCACAAGAAGGTCAGCCTGGCCGAGGCCGCCGCCCTGGTCCGGCTCAGCCCCAAGTATCTCAGCCGGGCCTTCAAGGAAGTCACCGGGGAGAATTTCAACGACTGCAAACTCCGGCTGAAGATCGCCCAGGCGAAAGAATGGCTGGCCGAAACCGGCTACAGCGTTGATATGATCGCCTTCTCGCTTGGTTACCTCAACCCGGAATCATTTATCCGGATCTTCAAGAAACATTCCGGCCTCACCCCGGGAGCCTACCGGCGCCGGAACAGAAATACCCGGTCCTGAGAACGCGGGACGTTTGCTCCTCTCCCGGAAAGAATTATGCAGAGAGACGGAGAAAAGATCGAAGAGACGGTGGTCCGGCAGGACGTCGAACTCCAGCGGGCCGGGGAACTGCTGGAAAGGATCTTTTCCGGGGTTCACTTTCTCCTCGCCTATCTCGATACCGATTTCCGGTTTGTCCGGGTCAACCGGGCCTACGCCGCCGCCCACGGCCGCCGGCGGGATTACTTTACCGGCCGGGAGCTCTTCGCCCTCTTTCCCGACCGGGCCAACCGGCGGATTTTCCGGCGGGTGGTGAAGACCGGCCGTCCCTTTGTCGCCTTCGCCCGGCCCCATCTCCCGGCCGGCCGGCCGGCGGGCGAGTCCACCTATTGGGACTGGTCGCTCCGCCCGATCAAGGCGGAAGACGGCCGGGTCGAGGGGGTGCTGCTGGTCCAGATCGACGTCACCGAGCAGAAGCGGGCGGAAGACCGGCTGGAGCGCTCCCGGAAGAAGATGGCGGATATGGAAAGGCTGGCCGAGCTCGGTGCCCTCTCCTCGATGGTGGCCCACGAGATCCGCACTCCCCTGGCCGCGATCGGGCTGGCCGCCGGCAACCTCCGGCGAAAGACCTCCGACCCCTCCCTGCTCAAGAATATCCGGACCATCGAGGAGAAGGTGGAATTCGGCAGCCGGGTGATCTCCAACCTCCTGGAGTACGCTCGGCTCCGGCTCCCCGCCTACCGGAAGTTCAACCTCCTCCCCCTGGCCCGCTCCGCCCTCAGGACTTCGCTGCATTCCCACCGGGACCGGCGGGTCGAGGTGACCGCCGACCTGGCGGAGCTGCGAAGAAAGAAGATGGAGGCCGACCCCGACCAGGTCGGGGAGGTTCTGACCAATCTCCTGGACAACGCCATCGAAGCCGCCCCGGAGGGAGACGGCCGGATCGGGTTCTCCGCCCGGATCGAAGACGGGCGGACCGTGGTCTTTGAAATCAGAAACAACGGCCCCCCGATTTCCCCCGGAGTTTTCAAGGAGGTCTTCACCCCCTTCTTTACCAGCAAGCCGGAGGGGACCGGTCTCGGCCTCCCGATCTGCCGGGAACTGGTCCGTCTCCACGACGGTTCCCTGGATCTGAAGAACGAGCCGGGCCGGGGGATCGTGGCCGTCCTCCGGCTCCCCCTGCTCGCCCACCAGTAAGACCGTTCTTCCTCCCGCCGGTAGAAAAAAGTCAGGATAAAGCGGAAACCGCCTATTGCCGCTTCCGGCTCCCGCGGGGGACAATGGCCTCGACAACGGCAATCACCAGTCTGTCCGTTCCCGGATATGACCAGGCGTTACAAAATACTGCTGGTCGACGACGACCGCGGCCTGCTCGAGGAACTCTCCGAGGCCCTGGCCGCCGCCGGCTACGAAGTCGAATCCTTCACCGACGGCCGGGCGGCCCTGGAAGCCGCGGCCGCCGACCGGCCGGATATCGCCCTGGTCGATCTGAAGATGCAGGGGCTCGACGGCTTCCGGACGGCGGAGGCGCTGAGTCGGCTGGAACCGGGCCCCCCGGTCCCGGTCGTGGCGATGACCGGGTATTACACCCGGCGCGAGGATGAGAGCCGGATGAAGGCCAGCGGGATCCGGGCCTGCCTCTTCAAGCCTTTCCCGGCCGAGACGGCGGCCCGGAAGCTGCATACGGTGCTCCAGGGAGAGAGGAGATAATCGGGCTGACCCGAACTGGCCGGCAGGAAGATCCAAACCCGTATACCACCAGGAGGTAAAAAGCTATGAGACTGGCCAGCCCCGTTTTTTCCGAAGGCGGCGGGATCCCGTCCCGCTATACCTGCGACGGCGAGGATATCAGCCCGCCCCTGGAGATCGCGGATATGCCCGAGGGGACCGAATCCCTGGCCCTGGTGATGGATGACCCCGACGCTCCCGGCCGGACCTTTGTCCACTGGGTGGCTTACGATATCGAGCCGGCCCCCCGGATCGAGGAAGACTCGACTCCCGGTGTCGGCGGTCTGAGCCACTTCGGAACCAAGGTTTACGGCGGGCCCTGCCCCCCCTCGGGCACCCACCGTTACGTCTTCAAGCTTTACGCCCTCGACCGGAAACTCGGCCACGAGGCGGGGTTGAGCAAGGAAGAACTGCTGGAGGCGGTCGAGGGGCATATCCTCGCCAGCGCCGAACTGACCGGCCGCTACAGCCGGGAAAGTTAATTTGTAACACTTTAACTGTTCATCAAATTGATGTGGCCCTTTGGTTTCACTCAGGGAAAGCTACCCTTTCAGGGTGCTGTTTAGGATTGGTATTGTTCTTGCCTGAATTTTGCATCCTCGGGGCACGAGTTTAATTACAAGTCACTGCTGATCAACACGAAATTGTGCAAAATTGTTATTGTCCGGATGAACCCATCAGGTGGCCGACCGGCAGCGTAGCACAGGCATTCTTGCCTGTGCCCCGAGCCCGCACAGACAGGAATGTCTGCTATGAAGCCATCACTCAAGGAAAAAACATCATCCCGCAATAACAAAGGCGTCAGTCTGCTATTCGTGCTCTACGGCACAAGGTAAAAAATTCTTTATAGAGGAAATCAAGGGGCCGACAAACTGTGTAGGTCGTGCTCGAAGCACTGACATTCCTCGTGGTCTTCCTTGTTCCTCGGGGCCTTTGCATCGCGACATTTCAGTTCTTTTCCGGAGATGAAAATCTT
>PWXJ01000187.1 GCA_003561965.1 PVC group bacterium | reverse complement strand
TCATCCTGACCATCTCCGACGAGATCGTCGCCGCCCTGACCGGGGAAAGGGGACTGTCCCGGACCGAGATCGCCTTCACCTCCGATCATAACGGGGAGAGGAAGGTCTTCCGGATGGAGGCGGCGGGAAACAACTGGAGGAAGATCGACTCCGGCCCCGGGCTGGCCGTCCATCCCGAGTGGCACCCCGACGGGCGCTCGCTGGCCTACACCGGCTACGCCTACGGGTTCCCCTGGCTCTTCATCGACAACCTGGCCGCCGGGAGGCGGCGGGTCCTCTCCGCCCAGCCCGGTTTGAACGCCTTCCCGGCGATCTCCCCCGACGGCCGCTGGGTCGCCTTCTCCCTGAGCCGGGACGGCAACCCCGAGATCTACAAGTCCCGGCTCGACGGTTCCCGCCTGACCCGGCTGACCAACCACCGGGCCACCGACTGCTCCCCCGCCTGGTCCCCGGACGGGCGGCGGATCGCCTTCACCTCCGACCGGGGCGGCTCCCCCCAGATCTGGGTGATGGACGCCGACGGCGGCAACGTCCGCCGCCTGACCCGGCAGGGCACTTACAACACCTCCCCCGACTGGTCGCCCCGGGGGGACCTGGTCGCCTACACCTCCCGGCTGGAGGGGAACTTCGAGATCTGCACCGTCAACGTCGACACCGGAGAGGTCACCCGCCTGACCCGGAACAATTACCAGGACAAAGATCCCTCCTGGGCGCCCAACGGCCGGCACCTGGTCTACTCCTCCCGCCGGGGGGGGCGGACCAGTCTCTTCGTCATCGACAGCGAAAACCCCCGTCCGGTCCAGATCACCAGCGGCCGGGACTGTTACTCCCCCGCCTGGGGTCCCTTCCCGGTCCGTTAGCCGAGTTTTTTACAATATTTTACAATTATCTTGCCCGGGGAAGGCAAACGGATTATATTCGCTCAAGCAGTCCTCAAGGAAACCCAATTTTAAACCGGTAAACTTACCGGAAGGAGAAAGTGGATATGAGAAAGAACCTGACCTGGGGCCTGGCGATTCTCGCCGCCGGAACGATCTTTGCCGCCGGATGCGCCTCCAAGCCGAGACCGACGGCCACGCCGGAAGAACAGAGGATGGCCCTGGAAGGGTGGGATATCCCGCTCGATCCCCTGACCGAAGGCATCGCCTTCGTCGAACCGACCGCGGAAGACGCCCTGATCCTCCAGACGATCTATTTCGACTTCGACCGCTCGGAGATCAAACCCGAGGGGCAGGAGGTCCTGGAAGGGATCGCCGCCTGGATGCTGGACCGCCCGGAGACCCGGCTGAAGATCGAGGGCCACTGCGACGAGCGGGGAACCAAGGAGTACAATATGGCCCTCGGCGAAAGGCGGGCCCTCAGTGTCCGGACCCACCTGATCGGGCTCGGCGTCGCCCCCCACCGTCTCCACACCGTCAGCTATGGGGAGGAAGCGCCGGTCTGCCGGGAATCGACCGAAGAGTGCTGGGCGCGAAACCGCCGGGCCGAATTCCTGGTCGACTACGGAGAAGCCGCCACCCCTCCCGAGGCAATCCCCCCGGCGCCCCGGGAAGCGGCCGCGGTCTTTGAGGCGACCCCGGTAGTCGAGGAACCGGTCCCCCTGCCCCCGGAAGACCCCGATTCCCCTCGCCGGCGGAGAAGGGTGATTGATCGCTATTACCAATGATCCGAATTGCCCGGAAGCCGGTACTGATGTTTTCTTTGCCGGCCGGGTGCGTATGAAAGTAACGACGATTATATCGATTATGGGGTTGGCGCTGGTCCTGCTGGCCGGGTGCCAGACCACCCCCCGGGGGATGGAAGCCGAAACCCGCCGGGAGGAGTGGGAGGATTCCTTGAGCCGGAGGCTGGCCTCGATCGAAAGCCGGCTCTTTGAACTGGAGAGCGGACTGGCCCGGCAGTACCGGGAACAGCAGGAGATCGACGGCCGGCTGGCGAAGCTGACCTCCACAGTGGGCGCGGCCCAGCGGGAGGAGATCGAATCCCTGAGAAAGGAGCTGGCGGCGGCCCGGGGGGAGACCGAGAAGAAGATTGCCGCCATCCTCGAGGAAGTCGCCCGGGAGAACGAACGGATTCTCCAGGCGATCCGGGCCGCCCGGGGCACCGCCGCCTACGCCCAGGGGTACGAGCACGTGGTCCGTTCGGGGGAGACCGTCTCCACCATCGCCCGGGATTACGGGACCACCGTCTCCGCCATCGTCGAGGCTAACCAGCTCGCCAACCCCAACGCGATCCGGGTCGGCCAGATCCTCTTCGTCCCCGAGTAGCGGCCGGAAAAGCTACCCGTTTTTCTTCCGCCGGGTCCGTTGTTTCTTCCGGGGCTTTTTCCGGGTCGGGGGGGGAATCTCCAGCCGCTCCCAGGCCTCCCGGGGCTTGAGTTTCCTCACCGCGACGAAGGTCGCCAGCGTGTCTTTCTTCGGCATCGCCCGGCCCTGCTCCCAGGAGCGGACGGCGGCCACGGAGACGTTGAGCAACCTGGCGAACTGGGTCTGGTTGAGCTTCAGCCGCTTTCTCTGGGTCTTGACCAGGCGGGGGCTGATCCGGGCCTTCTTCACTTCTTCCGGGGGAGCGGACTCCGGAACCGGATCGGCCTGGCGGAGTTCCTCCTCCTGTTTGGCCACGGTCTTCTCCAGCCCGGCGATCTTCTTCTCCTGGGCGGAGACGGTCCGGGACAGTTCGCGGACCCGGGCGTTGAGCGGCCCCACCGCCTGCTTCACTTCCTTCTTCGCCAGGCGGACTATCTCTTCCTTGACGGCACGGGCAAAATCGGGCATATCAATCTCTCCTTCGAGGGGTTCCCCTCTATTCCTGCACCGGGATACCGCCGGCTTCTCCGCCGTCGATAATCCCGCGCTCTTTGCGATATAATTTACCGGATATTACTATCATTGACAGTCTGCGGGATTATGTCAAGGAAGAAAACAGGGAAAAAACCCCGCCCGCAGGGGGAATAGGGCAAACGCAAAGGAGTTGCGGTTCCCGTCCGGGAATCAAATTAGTTATCAGGGAACCGGCTTCCGGTAGCGGACGAGGAAGCATTCCCGGGAGTTTTGGAGCCGCTCGGGTATCATCCCGGACGCCCCTCCCCAGCTCCGGAAAGCCGGCAGGGGTGGGAGGAGATCGCCGGCGATCACCTCCTCCCGGGCGGAATGAAAGCGGTTGATCTCCTCCCGGCCGCAATTATGGAGGATGACCAGACCGCCGCCGGGCCGGAGGATCCGCTGACATTCCCGGATCACCTTCTCCTTCCTGTCGAAGTGGGGGAAGGCGCAGTAGCAGAAGACCAGGCCGACCGAACGATCCCGGAGCGGAAGCCGGTGGGCGTCGCCCTGGATCCGGCTGCCGGGGGGCGGGACCGGTCGGGAGAGCATCCCCCGGGAGAGATCCAGAAGCAGCAGGGGGGAGCCGGTGAGCGGACGCAGGAACTCGGTCAGCCGGCCGGTCCCGCCGCCGAGATCGAGGACCGGATACCCGCCGCCGGGCTCCCCCGGGGGAAGAGCGGAAAGGATCAGTTCGCGCTCCCGGGATGTGAGCCGGTTCTCCCGGTGCCAGGAGGAGGAGAGCCCGTCGAAGAAACTCTCCTTGTCCCGGAGCCGCCGGACGCCGCCGGAATCCGTGATCACCGGGAAACCTCCCCGGGATCCGAAAGAATCCCCGACGCCCCGAACCGTTCCTCGATCCTGGAGACCACCCCCGGGATCACCGCGGTCTGGAGAACCGCCCCGGGCAGCCCCCAGAGCAGGGCGGGGAGGAGCAGCCAGCCGGACGGCAGCTCGACCAGCCGGCCGGCCAGGAGGATGAACCCGACCCGGACCAGCCGCTGGAGCAGGAAGGCGGCGGCCAGGCAGAGGTAGGGGTTCCACCGCCGGCGGCGGTAGGCGGCGGACAGCCAGAGGACCATCGCCGCCCCCTCCAGGGCCATCAGCGGGGCGACCGGGGGATAGAGCGGCGGCATCCCGGTCAGCACCCCCGAGAGGAAAGGGATGCCGGCGGCCAGGATCAGGGCGGTGGGGAACCTCAGGGTACAGGCGGCGATCAGCAGGGGCAGGAACATCGGCATCAGGTGGACCCCGAGGCCGAAGGGGTGGAGGAGCAGGGGGAGGAAGAGGGCCAGCGCCCCCCAGAGCCCGCCCCAGATCTGGTCGCGGAGATGGAGCCTGCGTGCCTCCGAGGACATCAGAAACTCACCGTTATCTCGCCCCGGACCCACCTCCCCGGGAGGGGATAACCCTCGATCATCCGGTAGTTCTCGTTGAAGACGTTGTCGACCCGGAAGGTCAGGACCGCCGGCTCGAGGCGGTAACTCAGCCGGAGATCGGTCACCGCGTAGCTCTCCCGGCCCTCCTCGCCCAGCCGGAGGTTTCGGACCCCGGTGGTGGTGGACTGGAGGGTGGCCTTCCGCCAGTAAACCCGGTTGGTCCACTGGAGGACGTGGGGGGCGAGACCGACCACCCGGCGGTTCTGGTCAAGGTAGGTGTAGGAGGCCAGCATCTCGAACCAATCGGCGGGGGTGACGACGGCCGACAGTTCCACCCCCCGGTTGACCACCCGGCCGGTGTTCTCCGCCTGCGGCGGCCGGAAGACGATCAGGTTGTCGGCGTCGATGTAATAGCCGGTCAGGTCGAGGGCCAGGAAGTCGCCGAAGTGCTGCCGGACTCCGAGGTCGCTCGACCAGGTCTCCTCCGGCTCCAGGTCGAGGGTTGAGGGGGGGAACATATAGAGTTCCCGGATGCTCGGAAAGCGATAGCCCCGGGCGACCTGCCCGTGGAGGACGGTCGAGGGGGTTAGGAGGTACCGGGCCCCGAAACGGGGCAGGAGACGGGCCCGGTCGTGCTCGGCCGCGGCCAGCCTCAGCCCGGCCTGGATGGTCAGGAGGTCGAAGAAGGTCTGCTGGTCGTCGAGGTAAATCCCTCCCCGGGTCTGGGAATATCTCCCGATGTCCGTCCCCGCCTCGGGATTTTCCCCGCGGCCGCCCATCCTCTGGATATCCCCCCCGACTTCCAGGCGGTTGTCGGGCAAAAGCTCGAAGGACTGGTAGCCGGTCACCCCGATGGTGGTGTCAGTGGACCTCCAGTCCTCGGGTCCGGTGAACCGGTGCCTCCCCCGCTGCCCGTAAACGGTCAGCGCCCCCCGGCTCCCCTCGTATTCGTTGTAGAGGGTCAGGCCGGCCCCTCCCCGGACGACCGCCCGGGTATCGTCGTCCACCGGGGCGGTGACCGGACCGGGGTCCTCGACCGTGAAGTCGGTCCCCCAGCCGTTGACCACCGCCTGCCAGGTCTCCGAAATTCGGTATCCGGCCTTGAGGAAGGAGTTCCAACCCCGGAACGCGCTGTTCGGACGGTGCCCCTCGGTCTCCCGCCGGAGCAGCGTGGCGCTGTAGGAGAAGTCGTCCACCCGCCCGGAGTGAGTGATCCCGGCCCGGTAGGAATGGTACTCGCCGCCCCCGGCCGTGACCCGGGTGGAGAAACCCTCTTCCGGCTCCAGCCGGCGGGTGATGATGTTGACCACCCCTCCCAGCGCCCCGTCGCCGTAATGGAGGGAGTGGGAACCCCGCAGGACCTCGACCCGCTCCACCCCCTCCAGGGGGTAGGCGTCGGGGATCGGGTGGCCGAAGAGGCCCATCGTGGTCGGCTGGCCGTCGAGGAGGACCAAAACCTGGGCGTTGGGGGTCCCCCCCAGGCCGCGGATGTTGAGCGAACCGGCCGACCCCGGCCCCACCCCGTAGCTGAAGATCCCCCGCTCGTCGGCGAAGACCCCGGGGACCCGGGCCGAGATCAGGTCGTAGACGTCGGCCGCCCCCGACGCCTCGATCTCTTCCCGGTCGATGATGGTGATGCTGGAGGTCGCCTCCCGCCCCGCCACCGAGGAGTCGGGGAAGTCATAGACCACCACCTCCCCCAGCTCCATCTCCCCCGCCCCGG
>PWXJ01000169.1 GCA_003561965.1 PVC group bacterium | reverse complement strand
GAAGGGACGGCGGCGGCCCTGGGGGTCCGGGGCCTTTTGGTCGAATACTGAACGCGGGAGAGGGACGACGATGCCGATCTACAGTTACCGCTGCCGGGACTGCGGGGTGGTCTTCGACCTCCTGGAAGGGGTCTCGGCGGAGAAGGTCCGGCGGAGCTGCCCGGAATGTTCCGGAGAGTCGCTGAAGAAGCTCCACGCCGGGTTCAATGTCGGAGCCCCCGGTAAGGATTCAGCGCCGGAGGCCTGCCCGACCTGTCCGGCGGCCGGGCCGGCGGGCTGCGGCGGCGGCCCCTGCCCTTTCTGAAGAATTGTCAGCCGCAACCAACCGTAGAGGGAGAGAAAATGGAGATAACCGTTAACGACACCAATTTTGAAACCGAGGTCATCCAGTCCGAACTCCCGGTCCTGGTCGATTTCTGGGCGCCCTGGTGCGGCCCCTGCCGGATGGTCGCCCCCGCGGTGGCCGCCCTGGCCGAGAAGTACGCCGGCCGGCTCAAGGTCTGCAAGGTCAACGTCGACGAATCCCCGGCCTCCGCCGGCCGCTACGACATCCGGGGCATCCCCACCCTGATGGTCTTCAAGGGCGGAGAATCGGTCGACCAGGTGGTCGGGGTTCCGCCGCCCGGCGCCCTGGAAAGCAAACTCGAATGGCACCTGAAAGGAGAGTGAACCGATGGCGATGCTGGAGATCAGCGTGGTCCCGGTCGGGACCGCCTCCCCGTCCCTGAGCCGTTACGTGGCCGGGGCGGTCAAGACCCTGAAAGAAGCCCGGGGGGTGAAGTACGAACTGACCCCGATGGGGACGGTGATCGAGGGCGAACTCGATACCCTACTCGACTGCGCCAGGAAGATGCACCGGGCGGGTTTCGGCGAGGGGGTCAAGCGGGTGGTGACCACGATCAAGATCGACGACCGGCTGGACAAGCCCCCGACGATGTCCGGGAAGATCAGCGCGGTCTGGTCGAAGTTATGAGCCGGGTATTCGGTCCGGTCCCTTCCCGGAGGCTCGGTTTCTCCCTCGGGGTCGACCTGGTCCCCTTCAAGACCTGCAGCCTCGACTGCGTCTACTGCCAGCTCGGCTCGGCCGGGAAACCGGTCATCCGCCGGGGGGAGTACGTCCCGGTCGGAGAGGTCCTGGAAGAACTGGAGGCGAAACTGAAAGCGGGGGGGAGGATCGACTGGATCACCCTCTCCGGCTCGGGCGAACCGACCCTGCACAGCGGAATCGGCCGGCTGATCCCCCGGATCAAGGAGATCACCCGGATCCCGGTGGCGGTCCTGACCAACGGGACCCTGCTCGGGCTGCCCGGGGTCCGGGAGGAGCTGGCGGCCGCCGACCTGGTCGTCCCCAGTCTCGACGCCGGAACCGAAGAGGTCTTCGCCCGAATCAATCGTCCCCACCGGGCCCTTTCCCTGGAGGGCCTGACCTCGGGGATCGCCGCCCTGGCCTCGGGATTCCCCGGCCGGGTCTGGCTGGAGGTAATGCTCCTGTCCGGCCTCAACGATTCGGAAGCCGAACTGGAGGCGATCGCCGGGCGGATCCGGCGGATCCGCCCCGACCGGGTCCAGCTCAACACCGCGGTCCGCCCGCCCGCCGAGTCCGGGGTAACCGCCCTGTCTCCCGGAGAGCTGGAGCGGGCCCGGCACTTTCTTGAAAGCCGGATCGACCGGGTCCCGGTCGAGATCGTGGCCGGCTTCAGCGGGAAACGCGAAAGAGCGAACGACCGGGATCTCCCCGGAGAGATCGCCGGTTACCTGGAACGCCGCCCGGCCACCGCGGCCGACCTCTCCGCCGTCTTCGGCCTCGACCGCCGGGAAGCGCTCAGGCACCTCGATCAATTAAAAGAGACCGGGACCATCCGGGAAACCCTCTCCGGCGGGGAGAAGTTTTTCACCGCCGCGCCTGAATAGATGATCTTTCACGTCGGCAAGGAAGCCCTGACCATCACCGGGTTCGTCTTCGCGATGATGGTCGCCGTCGATTATTTCAACGTCCTCTCCCGGGGCCGCCTGGAGGGGGTGATCCGGGGCGGCCGTTTCCGCCAGTACCTGGGTTCTTCCTTCCTCGGCGCCACCCCGGGCTGCCTGGGAGCCTTCGCCTCCTCCTCGCTCTACATCCACGGTTTCATCTCCTTCGGGGCGATCACCGCCGCGATGATCGCCACCTCGGGCGACGCCGCCTTCATGATGCTGGCGGTCTTTCCCGGCCGGGCCCTGCTCCTCTTCGGGGTTCTCTTCCTCCTCGGACCGGTCGGGGGCTGGCTCGCCGACCGGGTCTCGGGACGGCTCCAGCTCCGGACCGGCGGGGGCTGCGACCGCCTGGAAGTCCACGCCGGCTACGACCGGGCGCTCCTCTCCCGGCAAACCTTCCGGGATAACTTCCGCCGCCTGACCCTCCAGCGGGCGGCTCTGATCCTGCTCTGCCTGGCCTTCTTTTACATCCTGATCTTCGGCGGCGGCTGCGCCGGGGAGTGGGGCTGGATCCGGGTCACGATGGCCGGGGTGCTGCTCTTTCTCTTCTTTGTCGTCCTCACGGTCCCCGAACACTTCCTGGAGACCCACATTTGGGAACATACCGTCCGCCAGCACCTCCCCCGGATCTTTCTCTGGACCCTGGGGGCCCTCCTTTTGATCCACCTCGGGGAGAGGTACTGGGCGCTGGAAGAACTCGTCGCGCGGAACCCGGCCGCGGTCCTGCTCCTGGCCGGGCTGATCGGCCTGATCCCCGACTCCGGGCCCCACCTGGTCTTCGTCTTCCTCTTCGCCCGGGGGGCGGTCCCGTTTTCCGTCCTCCTGGCCAGTTCGATCGTCCAGGACGGACACGGCATCCTGCCCGTCCTCTCCGCCTCGGTGAAAGACTTTTTCCTGATCAAGCTTTTCAACCTGGCCTTCGGCCTCGCCGTCGGCTACCTCGCCCTGCTGGCGGGGATTTAACTTGCTGAAAATATTGTCACAAAGAACTATTCAGGACCCTGTAACAGAGTCCCCCCCGGCGGGCTTGTCCCGCCGGAGGGAAAGTTCAGAAGATAAACCGCGGTCAACCCACTCCCACCGGCGGACGGAATGGGGCGACCGCGTTGTTACCTGACGAACTGATTCACCTGCCGGATAAACCGGCAGGGGTCTTAAGGTAAATTTCCTGTCGGTGAAATGACGAACTGATTCACCTGCCGGATAAACCGGCAGGGGTTTTAAATTACAATTCAAATGGCTGAAGGGTCCTGAATAGTTACGTCACAAATAAATAACCAGGGAGGTGCGATGATGAGAAAGAATCTGAACGGCCTGATTCTCCTGACGGTCATCTGTCTGTCCGGTTGCGCGGCGGGGGAGAGAACCCGAATCTCCGATACTCCGCCCCCCGAGCGGGGAGATTTCCGGGGGATGGTCTGGGGGATGGAACAGGAGGCGGTGGCGGCGATGATCCCGGGCGACACCTATGTCGTCTCCTGCACCCCCGACCGCCTGGTGATCCGGGAACGCGTCCTGGACAGGTTTGTCGCCGAGGCGGCCTACCATTTCAGCGACGGGAGACTGAACCGGGGGAGTTACCGGGTTGATGACCCCGAGGGGGTCATCGACTACACGATCTTCCGGATGGTCCTCGAGGGGGCCTACGGCCCGGTTTACAGCGAGGTCGCGGCCCCGGAGATCGTCGAGACGGTCTGGCTGACCCCCCGGACCGAGATCGATCTCTCCGGATCCGGCAGGGATCTCGAGGGATATACCTTCCTCCACCCGGAGGGAAGCCGCGGCGCGCGGCTGGACCGGATCAAGGTCAATTACTACGACCGGGAATACTTCCTCCGGGAGCGGAAGAAAACCGTCCGGGCGGAAGCCGCCCTCGCCGAGAGCGAGGAACTCTATCAAAAGCTGATCGGAGACTGGGTCCAGGTCTACCCAGACTACCGGAGTTACCTGGAGCGGGCCGTTATGCTCCAGCCGGGCGGGACCTATCTCTACGAACCGGAGTATTACGACCCCTTTTAGCCGGTATCCGGTAATCAGTGGTCGGTTATCAGTACTGATTACTGATTACCGATTACTGATTACAGGCTACTGAGCATCGCTCAGTAGCCGTCCGGGTTACCCGACTGCCACCGCCAGGCGTCGGCGCACATCCGGTCGATCCCCCGGGTCGCCTCCCAGCCCAGCTCCTCTTTTGCCCGGGAAGGGTCGGCCCAGCATTCGGCGATATCCCCCGGCCGCCGCTCGACGATCCGGTAGGGGATCTTCCTCCCCGAGGCCCGTTCGAAGGCGGCCACCATCTCCAGGACGCTGTAACCCCGCCCGGTCCCCAGGTTATAGACCGCCGTTCCCGGCCGGGAATGTTCCAAAGCCCTGAGATGCCCCAGCGCCAGGTCGACCACGTGGATGTAGTCCCGGACCCCGGTCCCGTCCCGGGTCGGGTAGTCGCCGCCGAAGACCCGGAGGTGTTCGCGCTTGCCCACCGCCACCTGGCTGATGAAGGGGAGGAGGTTGTTGGGGATCCCGTGGGGATCTTCCCCGATCCGCCCGCCGGGATGGGCGCCGACCGGGTTGAAGTAGCGGAGGAGCGTGATCTCCCAGTCCGGCCGGGCGGTCCCCAGGTCCCTCAGGATCTCCTCGATCATCAGCTTGGTCCGGCCGTAGGGGTTGGTCGGGCCGAGGGGAAAGTCCTCGCGGATCGGGACCGAGGCCGGGTCGCCGTAGACGGTGGCCGAGGAACTGAAGACGATCTTCTTCACCCCGGCCTCCGCCATCGCTTCCAGCAGGACCAGCGTCCCGGCGACGTTGTTGCGGTAGTAAGCCAGCGGCCGGGCCACCGATTCCCCGACCGCCTTCAGGCCGGCGAAGTGGATCACCGCTTCAGTATCCCCGCCGCCCAGGGCCTTGGCCAGCCCGGGGCGGTCGAGCAGATCGGTCCGGTGGAAGGAGGGAGACTTCCCGGTCAGTTCCGCCACCCGGCGGAGGGACTCTTCGCTGCTGTTGGAGAGGTTGTCGACCACCGTCACCCGGTGGCCGGCATTGAGGAGTTCGAGTACGGTGTGGCTGCCGATGTACCCCGCTCCGCCCGTGACCAGTATCTTCATATTATCAATCCAATCCTTTTGTGTTGGTTTTCAGCGTCCGAAGTGCCGGGTCATCGCCGCCAGGCGACCGGCCAGTTCGACGGTCAGGGCCCCCGGCCGGCAGCGCCACTCCCACTGTCCGTCCGCCTGGCCGGGGGCGTTCATCCTCGCCTCGCTCCCCAGCCCGAGGACATCCTGGAGGGGGATGATGGTCAGGTCGGAGGCCGAGGCCAGGGCCCGCCGGATGAACTGCCAGTTGATCTCCTCCCGTCCGTTCTGGAAGTAGTCGAGGACCGCCTTCCGCTCTTCCGGAGCCAGGGAGGAGAACCAGCCGACGGTGGTGTTGGTATCGTGGGTCCCGGTGTAGGCCACCGAGTTGTACGGGTAGAACTCGGGCCGGTGGGGGCCGCCCTTTTTCCCCTTGAAGGCGAACTGGAGGACCCGGGTCGAGGAGAACTCCAGCAGCTCGAGGATCGCCTTGGCCTCCTCGAAGTGGACCGGCTCCAGGGCCTCGGCGATGATCGGCAGCGTCCCCAGCTTCTTCTCCAGGAGGCCGAAGAGCGAGGCCCCGGGTCCGTAGAACCACCGCCCCTCGGCCGAGCTGGCGGCGCCGGGGGTGATGTGCCAGGCGACCACGAACCCGGAGAAGTGATCGACCCGGATCACGTCCACCAGCTCGAGCACGGTCCTGAACCGCCGGGTCCACCAGGCGAACCCGTCTTCCGACATCGCCACCCAGTCGTAGAGGGGGTTGCCCCAGATCTGGCTGACCCCGGAGTGCCCGGTCATCGGCACCCCGCCCAGGGCCCGCCGCCTTCCCTTCTCGTCGAGGATAAAGAGCCGGCGGTTGGCCCAGACGTCGACGCTGTCGTAGCTGACCGGGAAGGGGATGTCCCCGATGATCTTCACCCCCCGCTCGTTGCAGTAGCCGCGGAGTTTCTTCCACTGCCGGAAGAAGAGGTACTCGGCGAACTTGGTCTCCTCGATCTCCCCGGCCAGTTCCCGGCCCCAGGAGTCGAGGGCGGACGGGCGGCGGAAGGCGATATCCTCCGGCCACTCGTACCAGGGAGCGCCCCGGAAGCGGTCCTTGACCGCCCGGTAGAGGGCGTAGTTCTCCAGCCAGGGGCTGTGTTCGGCCTGAAAATCGGCGTACTCCTTCCTCCGCCGCTCGGAGGCCTCCTCCCGGAAGCGCCGCCAGGCCTTCCCGACCGCCTCGCGCTTGATCCGGATCGCCTCGGGATAGGAGACCCGTTCGGGAGGGAACTCTTCGCCCGGGGGGATTTCTTCCGGAGAGAGGAACCCTTCCTCGGCCAGGCGTTCCAGGCTGAGCAGGGTGGGGGCTCCGGCAAAGGCCGAGGGGCTGGAGTAGGGGGAGTTGCCGTAGCCGATCGGGTTGATCGGGAGGACCTCCCAGAACCGCTGTCCGGCCTCGGCCAGCCAGTCGACGAACCGGTAGGCCTCCGGTCCCAGGGAGCCGATCCCGTGGGGCCCGGGCAGCGAGGTGACGTGGAGCAGGATCCCCGAACCGCGTCTGAATTTCACCCTTGGACCTCCCGAAGAAGCGGGGACACAACCCTCAGGGCTGTGTCCCCGATTGTCAGTGGCGAGGGTCAGAATCGAACTGACGACACGCGGATTTTCAGTCCGCTGCTCTACCGACTGAGCTACCTCGCCGGTCTTTCAAACTTGTTGTCGGCGCATAGGTATTCAAGACCCGGAATCTACCGATCTTAGGGATTCACGGGTTTAGGCGACCGCAGGGAGCCTAAATCCGATGAAGCCCTTAGACCCCGATGGATATCGGGGCTGAGCTACCTCGCCGGTCTTTCAAACTTGTTGTCGGCGCATAGGTATTCAAGACCCGGAATCTACCGATCTTAGGGATTCACGGGTTCAGGCGACCGCAGGGAGCCTAAATCCGATGAAGCCCTTAGACCCCGATGGCTATCGGGGCTGAGCTACCTCGCCGGTTTGGCAAGAGACTTCTATAGCATAATCGAGGCTGAAAACAAGATAATTTATCCTCACCGCGACGATGGGCGCTGCTGGATTTGAACCAGCGGCATCTACCTTGTAAGGGTAGCGCTCTCCCACTGAGCTAAGCGCCCGGAATCTCTCCCCCGGCGGAGAAGAGTATAAATTACCGTTATCGGGTCCGGCCGTCAAGCGGAAGCGGGCGATTTCTTCTTGTGATCCGTCCCCGCTTGAAGTATCTTGAGGGGAGATTCTCCACGGGGCAGAGGACAGGATGGATAAATCGATGAAAGACGAGCGCCCGGCCGCCGAGAACGACTCTCCGTCCCCGGCTTCCGGGCCGGAAAGCAGGAAGGGGACCCTCTCCCGGCTTCGGAAGCGGGACCGGCACCGGAAGGAGCTAACCGAAGCCCTCCGGGAGAAGTACCTCCAGTGCGCGGCGATCGTCGACAACCTCAAGGACGGCGTCTTCGTCGAGACCGTCCGGGGACGGATCCTCGACGTCAACGCCGCCGCCTGCCGGATGCTCGGCTACAGCCGGGAGGAGTTGCTGGAGATGACGGTCGGGGACCTGGTCCCCCCCGAGGTCGCCGCCTCACTCCCGGCCAAGATCCAGGCCCTGACGGTCCGGGAAGGGGTCTACGTCGAGACGGTCAACGTCCGCAAGGACGGGACCCGGATCCCGGTCGAGGTCTCCAACACCCTGATCAAGATCGGCGGCGAGAAACGGGTGATCGCCGTTGTTCACGACATCAGCAAGCGGCTCGAGAACCGGAAGAAACTGATCGCCTCCCACCAGAAACTGGAGGAGAAAGTCCGCCGGCGGACCGAGGAACTGGACCGGGCCAACCGGGAACTGCTGGCCGAGCACCGGCTCTTCATCGGCGGCCCGACCGTGGTCGTTAAATGGCGGGCCGCCCCCGGCTGGCCGGTCGAGTACGTCTCCCCCAACGTCGAAAAGCAGTTCGGCTACCCGCCCGGGGAGTTCACGGCGGAGGATTTCACCTTCGAGGAGATCATCCATCCCGAAGACCGCGAACCAATCGCCCGGGAGATCAAGGATCACGTCGCCGCCGGGCGGGACTCCTACGAACAGGTCTACCGGATCGCCAACCGGGACGGCGACTACCGCTGGGTCATCGACTTCACCGTGGTCGAGAAGGATTCCGCCGGCCGGATCACCCATTACCACGGTTATATCCTCGACATCACCGAGCGGAAGAAGACCGAGGAAGAGCTGAAACGCCACCGGGAGCACCTGGAAGACCTGGTCGAGAAACGGACCGCGGAACTGACCGGGATGGTCGACGCGATGGCCCGGCGGGTGGTCAGGACCTCCGACCTGGAGATCGCCGTCGAACGACTGAAAAAACAGCTCCGGGCGGCCGGGCTGGAACCCGAGTCCGGGGGAATCCCCCCTCCCGCCTGATGAAACCGTTCTCCCTCCGCCGTCGATATCGGATATTTCTGCTCGTTTTCCTCCTCTCCGGACTCTTCAGCCGCCCGGCCCCGGCGATCGAACTCTCCCCGGCCGAGCGGGAGTACCTGAAAGCCAAGGGGGAACTGGTCTTCGTCAGCCAGACCCGCTACCCGCCGTTCGAGTTCAAGACCCGGGACGGGAAGCCGACCGGGATGACGATCGAGCTGGCCCGCTGGATGGCCGACCAGATCGGGGTCCCGGCCCGCTTCACCGATACCTCCTTCCAGGAGGCCCAGGAAGCGGTCCTCTCCGGCGAGGCCGACGTCCTGACCAGTTTCTTCTTCAGCGAGCAGCGGGCCCGGGCCTTCAACTTCACCCGGCCCAACTTCCAGGTCCCGGCCTCGATCTTCACCCGGTTCGAGGATACCGAAATCCGCCGGCTGGAAGACCTCCAGGGGAGACGGGTGGCGATGCAGCGGGGCGACTACGCCCACGAGTTTCTCCAGTCCCAGGGGATTGAGGCCGAGATCGTCGACGCCGATGATTTCGGCCAGGCCGCCGAACTGGTTTTGCAGGGCCGGGCCGACGCGGTGATCGGCGACGAGCAGATCGTTCTCTACCACCTGATCAGCCAGGGATTGATCGACCGGGCGAAGATCGTCGGCCCGCCCCTCTACACCGGTCTCAACTGTATGGCCACGGCCCGGGACCGGGTGATCCTGGCCGGGATTCTCGACCGGCTGGCGGCCAAGGCGGCCCGGAAAGGGGTGATCGAGGAGATCAACCGGAAGTGGCTGGGGGCCTGGCACGACCCGGGGCTGCCCCGCTGGGTCGGCTACCTGGCCCCGGCCGCCGGTTTGATCCTCCTGGCCGCCTTCCTGGTCTGGTTCTGGAACCTCCGGCTGCGGTACCTGGTCGGCCAGCGGACGGACCAGCTGAAGAAGAACGAAAGGCGCCTGGCCTACCTCTCCCTGGCGGTGGAGTCCCTGGGGGAGATGGTGGTCGTCACCGACCTCGAACACCGGATCACCTACGCCAACAGCGCGGTCGAATCCGGGCTCGGGTACCGGCGCGGGGAGATAATCGGGCGGCCGGCGGGGGAATTCTTCGAAGGGATCCCGGGCAACCCGCCCGACTTAAGGGAATGGATCCGCTCCTCGAGCGGAGGGATTATCTGGCGGGGGGAGCTCAACAACCGCCGGAAGGACGGGACCATCATCCGGGTTTACCTGACCCTGACCCCGCTCTACGACGACGGGGGAGAGGTGATCGGGACGGTCGGGGTTTCGATGGACATCACCGAGCGGAGGGAGCTGGAGGAGCAGCTCCGGCATTCCCAGAAACTGGAGGCGATCGGCCAGCTGGCCGGCGGGGTCGCCCACGACTTCAACAATATCCTGGCCGGGGCTCTCGGCTACCTGGAACTGATCAAGGAGAGCGTGAGAGCGGAAGACGAACTCTTCGGCCAGGTCGACGCCGTGGAGCGTCTTCTCTGGCGGGGCTCCGAGCTGACCGGGGCCCTGCTGGCCTTCTCCCGGAAAGGGGCCTGGCAGAAGGAACCGCTCGATCTCAACCGGACGGTCCGGGAGGTGGCGGGAGTCGTCGAGCGGACCGCCGCCGGCGGGCCCGAGGTCGAACTGAGGCTCGATCCCGGTCTCCGGGCGGTCACCGGCGACCGCTCCCAGGTCCACCAGGTGATAATGAACCTGGCCCTCAACGCCTGCGAGTCGATGGGCCGGGGCGGGAAGCTGACCATCGCCACCCGGAACGTCGAGGCCGGCGACCGGATCTACCGGGTCCAGGGCGAGCTGACCGAAGACCCGGCGGTGGCCGTCTCTTTCACCGACAGCGGCCGGGGGATGAGCCGGGAGATCCGGGAGAGAATCTTCGAACCTTTCTTCAGCACCAAGGATGACAGGACCGGGGTCGGTCTCGGACTGGCGGTGGTCAAGGGCATCGTGGACCGGCACCGCGGCTTTATCGAGGTGGAAAGCGAGCCCGGCGCGGGGTCGGTATTCACCGTCTATCTCCCGGCCACCGACGAGCGGGAAGCCTCTCCGAAAGATTCCGCGGCCCCGCCGCCTTCCGGGACGGAGACGATCCTGCTGGTGGACGACAACCCCGACTTCCGGGAAGTCACCGAGGATATGCTGGTCCCGCTCGGCTACCGGGTGCTCCCGGCCGCCGGGGGCCGGGAGGCCCTGGAGATCCTGAAGCGGACTCCGGAAGCGATCGACCTGGTCATCCTCGATATGATTATGAAGGGCTTGAGCGGCGCCGAGACCTTCCGGGAGCTCCGGCGGCTGCGGCCGGGTCTGCCGGTCCTGATCTGCACCGGGTACACGGTTGACGAGATCGCCGGAAAACTCCAGGAGGAAGAAGCCTGTCTCCTGATCAGGAAACCCTTTCCCCGCCGGGAACTGGCGGAGGCGCTGAGGAAACTCCTCGACCGTCCCGGTCCGGAGGAACCGAAAAAGTGAATGAGCGGCGGACAGCGCCCAACGGTCCCGACCGGAACGGGGGAGGCGAGGCGGGGGTATTTTCTCCTTCTCCCTTCCGTCTCCACCGGAGGACCCGCAACCGCTTCGGGCTGGGGCCGGACCCGGCCGGAGCCGGAGAGGGCCTCGATTTCGCCCGGGCGATGGCCGCTTCGATCAACCGTTTCCGGAACGCGGCGGCCCATCCGGAACGGGCGGTCCGGGCCGGGGAGGTCTCCGCCATCTGCCTGATCGAGTCCGTCACCAATTACCTCGCCGGGGTCTATCACCTCCGCCGGAACCCGGGACTGCTCCGCCGGGCGGTGATCTCCGCCCGGCGGAGGTTCGGCACCGCCGGCCTGGAGAAAACGCTGGTCCGGCTGCTGGAGATCCTCCCCGGCCTCAACCACCCTCCCCCGGAGGTGGCGCCGGGCGACTGGCTGGAGCAGGGTGAGGGGACACCCCCGCCGCGGCAGGAAGCCCTGGCCGAGCTGCTCCTCTTCGACCTGGCGGCCGGCAACCCCGCCTTCCGCCCGCTGGCTGATTTCTTCCCCGCCCGGGACCTGGAAGAGGGGACCTCCGGCCCGGAGGTGATCGCTCACCTGAAAAAGTTCTACCGGAAGGCCCCGCCGTTCGGACCGGAGAAGGTCCCCCTCCCCGAGTTTCTCCGCCGGCCGGTCGAGGTCTCCCCCGACTCCCTGGCCGGGCAGCTCGACTATATCCGGGAACACTGGTCGTCCCTCCTTCCTCCCGGATGGCGGGAGGCCCTGGCCCTCTCCCGGGACCTGATCCGGGAGGAGGAGAAGGCCCGGGCGGCCGGACCTGGGCCGGTTCTTCCCCCGGGCCGGTCGGCCGGTCCCGGGCCGGCCGGAGAAGGAGGAGGGGGGCCGGCCGGAGGCGGCCGGGAGATCTACGAGCGGTTCAGCCCCGACCTCGACTGGATGCCCCGGGTGGTTTTGATGGTGAAGAACGCCGCGGTCTGGCTCAGCCAGCTCTCCCGCCGTTACCGGCGTCAGATCACCCGCCTCGACGGGATCCCCGACGGGGAACTCGACCGGCTGGCCGGCTGGGGCTTCACCAGCCTCTGGCTGATCGGGATCTGGGAGCGTTCGCCGGCCTCGAAGAAGATCAAGCGGCTTTCCGGCAACCCGGAGGCCGACGCCTCCGCCTACTCCCTCAACGATTACGCCATCGCCGGGGAACTGGGCGGCTGGCCGGCCCTGGACGACCTCAAGCGGCGGGCCTGGAAGCGGGGGATCCGGGTCGCCTGCGATATGGTCCCCAACCATATGGGCCTCGACTCCCGCTGGGTGGTCGAGCACCCGGGATGGTTCATCCAGGCCGACCGCCCGCCCTTCCCCAACTACCGTTTCACCGGGCCCGACCTCTCTTCCGACCCCCGGGTGGCGATCCGGATCGAGGACGGCTACTGGGAGCGGAGCGACGCCGCGGTGGTCTTCCAGCGGACCGACCGGGCCACCGGCGAGGTCCGGTACTTCTACCACGGAAACGACGGGACCAGTATGCCCTGGAACGACACCGCCCAGCTCAACTTTCTCCTGGCCGAGGTCCGGGAGGCGGTGATCCGGACCATCATCCACGTCGCCCGGGCCTTCCCGGTGATCCGTTTCGACGCCGCGATGGTCCTGGCCAAGCAGCACTTCCAGCGGCTCTGGTACCCGCCCCCGGGCGCGGGGGGAGCGATCCCCTCCCGGGCCGGGAGCGGGGTGTCGGCCGAAGAGTTCGAGCGGCTCTTCCCGGTCGAGTTCTGGCGGGAGGTGGTCGACCGGGTGGCGAAGGAGGTCCCGGAGACGCTGCTGCTGGCCGAGGCCTTCTGGATGCTGGAGGGCTACTTCGTCCGCTCCCTGGGGATGCACCGGGTCTACAACAGCGCCTTTATGAATATGCTGAAGATGGAGATGAACGACGGGTACCGCCAGGTGATCAAGGAACTGCAGGAGTTCGACCCCGGGATCCTGAAAAGGCTGGCCAACTTTATGTCCAACCCCGACGAGGCGACCGCGATCGCCCAGTTCGGCAAGGGCGACCAGTACTTCGGGGTCTGCACGATGATGGCGACGATGCCCGGCCTGCCCCTCTTCGGCCACGGCCAGATCGAGGGTCTGACCGAGAAGTACGGGATGGAGTACCGCCGGGCCTACTGGGACGAGCCGGTTGACGAATACCTCGTCCGGCGCCACGAGCAGGAGATCTTCCCCCTGCTGAAGAAGCGTCATCTCTTTGCCGAAGTCGCCAACTTCCAGCTCTACGACTTCTACCTTGACGACGGCCGGGTCAACGAGGACGTCTTCGCCTACACCAACCGCTACGAGAACGAGCGCTCCCTGATCGTCTACAACAACCGCTACCTCAACACCTCCGGCTGGATCCGGGTCTCCGCCGCCCGGGCGGAGCCGGGCCCGGGGGGAAAGAAGAAAATCTCCCGGGTCGACCTGGCGGCCGGCCTCGGACTCCGGGGAGGGGAGAAAGATTACACCATCTTCCGGGACATCCGGACCGGGTTGGAGTATATCCGCTCCAGCCGGGAGATGCGGGAGAGGGGGATGTCGCTGCGGCTGCGGGCCTACCAGACCCACGTCTTTCTCGACATCCGCGAGGTCGCCGACGATCGGAAGGGGTTCCTGGCCCGGCTCTGCGCCTCCCTGAAGGGGAGGGGGGTGGAGAACATCAACGTCGCCCTGAAGAAGATCCACTTCGCCCCCCTCTACGAGGCCTTCCGGGAGATCTGCGGACCCGATCCCTACCGCGAACTCTTCCGACTGGTCGCAGAAAGCGAAACCCTGGAACAGTTGTCCGCTCAGGCGGAAGAAAGGCTGGCCGGTCCCCTGAAAGACTTCTTCCGGGAGGTCCTCTCCCGCCGGGGACTGCGGGGCGACCCGGCGGCGGTCGCGGGCCGGGAACTGCGGTTCATCGGGGCCGTACTGCTTCTGGCCTCCGGGAATAAACTCCCCGGCTGGACCAGCACCCGCTACAGCCGCCCGGCCCTCCGGGAGCTGCTCTCCGGCGTCCCCTCATCGCCCGGGCCGGAGTCCGGTTTCTTCCGGATCGTCCTGACCTGGCACCTGCTGGCGGAGACGGGGGAACTCATCTCCGGCAACCGGAAACCCTCCCCGGCCTACCTCTGGATCCGGGATTGGTTCCTGGGCGAACAGGTTCTCCGGGCTTTCCAGGAGATGGGCTGCGACTGGGAGACCGCCCGGCGGGAGCTGGCGTTGATAATGATCCTCCTCCGCCACCTCCCCCGGATGCTCCAGGTCCGGACCAAGAACCACCTCCACCGCCTCGAGCCGCTCTTCCGCGACAGCGAGGTCCGCCGCTTCCTCCTCTACCACTGGGACCGGGACGTCCTATGGTTCAACCGGGAACGGCTCGACGAACTCCTCTACTGGCTGACCTCGGCCGCCGCGATCCTGAAAGCGTCCGTCGGTTGGGACGGGGAGAGTTCGCCCCGGGTCCGGGGACTGGTCCACTTCAAGGCCGCCGACACCCTCCGGCGGCTGGCCGCCGAGTCCGGCTACCGGGTGAAGGAGTTCCGCCGGCTCCTCGCCGCCCGCCCCCGGAAGCGAAAGAGCCCCCGGCGGAAGAAAACCGGGCGCAAGCCCGTGGGATAGAAATGCAGGAAATATAGTAGAGAGCCCCCGCAGGGGGCGACACACAATTAGCCACGGGCGCGAGCCCGTGGGATCGCAAGGCATAAAAAATATTTGAGAGCCCGCGCAGCGGGCGACACAACAACAATCACCACCGGAGAGAATAGAATTATGAACGAAATTTCCTACGACCGGGAGCTGGCCGCGATCATCGACCACACCCTGCTCCGGCCGGAAGCGACCAGGGAGGACTTCGACCGGCTGGCCGAAGAGGCTAAGAAGTACCACTTCCGCTCGGTCTGCGTCCACTCCAGCAACGTCGAGTACGTGGCCGGTCTGCTCGAGGGCTCCGACGTGATCCCGATCGCGGTGGTCGGCTTCCCCCACGGGCAGCTGACCGCGGTGGCCAAGGCCTTCGAGGCCCACGACGCCATCGCCAACCGGGGGGCGAAGGAGATCGATATGGTGATCAACATCAGCGCCCTGAAGTCCAAGCACTACCGGATGGTCCTCGACGACATCCAGCAGGTGGTCCGGGCCTGCGAGGGCAACCCGGTCAAGGTGATCCTGGAGACCGCCTCCCTGGACGAGACCGAGAAGATCTGCGGCTGCTGCCTGGCCAAGGCGGCCGGGGCCAGGTTCATCAAGACCTCGACCGGGATGGTCGAGGGAGGGGCGACGGTCGCCGACATCCGGCTGATCCGGGAGGTGGTCGGCGACGAACTCCTGATCAAGGCCAGCGGGGGGATCAAGACCGTGGGGTTCGCCCGGGAGCTGATCGCTGCCGGGGCCAACCGGATCGGGACCAGCCAGTCGGTGAAGCTGGTCACCGGGCAGACGGCGGGGGAGGGGTATTGAAGCGGAAGACCGCCTGCATCCTGCTGATCATCGCCCTGGCCGCGGCCGTCCGGGTGACCGGGCTCCGCTTCGGCTTCCCCTATCTCCTCCACCCCGACGAACCGACCACGGTCAGGCGGGCCCTGCTGATGTTCCGCGACGGCCTCAACCCCGGCTGGTTCGCGATGCCCTCCTTCTACCTCTACCTCCTCCATTACTCCTACCGGGTCTTTTACCTGGTCTCGTCCCTCTTCGAGTCCCCGGCCCTCCTGCCCCACCTGCGCCCCGACCGGCTGCCCTTCTACCTGATCGGGCGGGCCTGGTCGGTCCTGGCCGGGACGGCCACGGTCTGGGTCGTCTACCGGACCGGGAAGAAACTCTACTCCCGGCGGGCCGGACTGGGGGCGGCTTTTTTAATGGCGGTTATCCCCCTTCACCTGATCCACTCCCGCTACGCCACCGTCGACGTCCCGGTCGCCTTCCTGATCGCCCTCTCCTTTCTCTTCTCGGCCTCGCTCCTCTCCCGGCGGCGGCTGAAGTACTACCTGGCGGCCGGGGCGGCCGCCGGGCTGGCCGCCGCCAGCAAGTACAACGGGTTCTTCGTCCTCTTCCCCCTCCTGGCCGCCCACTTTCTCCGGGAGCGGGCGGACGGGGAAAAGTATCTCCGGCGGTTTTTCGACCCCTTCCTCCCGGCCGGACTGGCCGCGGCCGGGCTGGTCTTCTTCCTGGCCAGCCCCTACGCCCTGATCGAGACCCGGCAGCTCTATATGGACCTCCGGGCCCAGTCGAACTACCTGATCCACTCCGGCCACGGCCCGATCTTCATCGCCACCCGCCCCGGCTGGCTCTACAACCTCTTCTACGTCCTCTACTACGCCGGGGGTCCGGCCTTCTGGCTCCTTTCGGCCGCCGGTCTCCTCTACGCCCTCCGGAGACACCGCCGGGCCGACTGGCTGATCCTCTCCTTCGTCGTCCCCTACTTCATCCTGATCTCGATCCCGGTGGTCAAGTTCTCCCGCTTCTTCATCCCCCTGCTGCCCTTTCTCGCCCTCTGGTCCGGGCGGCTGCTGGAGATCCGCCCCTCCCGGCGGGTCCCGGCGGCGGCGCTGAAGACCGCCGCGGTCATCGTCGGGGTCTGGCTGACCCTCCAGGCGGCCGCCTACGCCGCGGCCCTCGCCCGGACCGACATCCGGATCGAGGCCAAGCGGTGGCTGGAGGAGAACCTCTCCCGGCCGTCCCGGGTCGGGCTGATCCGGACCGAGACCGGACTGATCTTTCTCGACGACCCCCCGCTCGACCGCGACCTCCCGGACCTGGCGGTGGAGCAGTACGACCGGCTCCAGCGGGCCCTCGACGGCCGGCCCCATTACCTGATCGCCACCGACTTCGACTACCGGCAGATCCTCCGGCTGAAGGAGAAGTACGACATCATCCGCTACGAAAAGTGGCGCGAGTTCTTCGCCGGGGAGCGGGGCTACCGGAAGCTGAAGCTCTTCGAACGCCGCCCCCGTCTGCTCGGGATCGACTTCGAGGGCCCCTTCCCCCCCCACGATATGATCTACAACCGCCCCCGGATCTCGGTCTGGGAACGGGACGACCTCCGGGGGGCGGGGCGATGAACCGCGACCGGGAGCTGATCGACTTCACCCGGGAACTGATCGCGCTGCCCTCGCCCTCCGGCGGGGAAGGGGAGGCCCAGCGGCTGATCGCCCGGGAGATGGATAGGCTGGGCTGGGAGGATATCCGCCTCGACCGGCTCGGCAACCTCCACGGCCGGATCGGCTCCGGCGAACGGATCCTGGCCCTCGACGGACATACCGACACCGTCGGACCGGGACAGAGGTCGGACTGGACCTGCGACCCCTTCCGCGGGAAGGAGGAGGCGGGCTGGATCTGGGGCCGGGGGGCGGTTGACCAGAAGGGCGGCCTGGCGGCGGCGGTCCACGCGGGGAGGCTGTTGAGGGAAGCCGGCGTTCCCGGGGGGTTCACTCTCTACCTGGCGGCCACGGTCCAGGAAGAGGACTGCGAGGGCCTGTCCTGGGACTGGCTGATCGAAGAGGAAGGTCTCCGCCCCGGGGCGGTGGTCCTGACCGAACCGACGGATCTGAAGATCGCCCGGGGCCAGCTCGGACACGCGATGTTCGAGGTCACCGTCCGGGGGCGTTCGGCCCACGCCTTCTGCCCGGAAGCGGGGGAGAACGCGATCTACCGGGCCGCCGCCCTGGCCGGGAAGATCGAGCGGCTCGCCCCCCGACTCGCCTCCCACCCGGTCTTCGGCCGGGGGAGGATCGCGGTCACCCGGATCGCCGGACGGGGTCCGTCGGGCAACTCCGTCCCCGACCTCTGCCGCCTCTTGATCGACCGGCGCTTCTGCCCGGGGGAGACCGAGGAAGGGCTGATCGCCGAGATTCGGAACTTGTTGCCGGGGGAGGATTGTGATATCACCGTCCCCCTCTACCGGAGGAGATCCTTCACCGGCCTGACCCGGGAGAGGAAGAAATTCTTTCCCGGCTGGCTCCTCGACGAATCCTCCCCGCTCCTGGGTGCCGCCGGGCGGGCCCTGGCGGGCCTGGGGGCCCCGGCCGCGGCGGGGACCTGGTCCTTCAGCACCAACGGCACCTCGACGATGGGCCGGCACGGGATCCCCACCATCGGCTTCGGCCCCGGCCGGGAGGAGATGGCCCACCGGCCCGACGAGCGGCTCCCGGTCGGACAGCTGCTGGCCGCCCGGGATTTTTATTTCGCCCTGGCCCGGGAGTACTCGATGGATCCTGAAAATCTCTGAATTTAAGTAACTATTCAGGACCCTTCAGCCATATAGAGTTTGAGTCAAGACCCCTGCCGGTTCACCCGGCAGGTGAATCAGTTTGCAATATAACCGGATGGAAATTTATCTTAAGACCCCTGCCGGTTCACCCGGCAGGTGAATCAGTTCATCAGAAAACAGCATTTCCCCTCAATCCCACGCGCCGGTGGGAGTGGGGAGAGCGCGGGCTATATTCTGAACTTTCCCTCCGGCGGGACAAGCCCGCCGGGGGGGGATCTGTTGCCGGGTTCTGAATAGTTACGAATTTAATCTATTTTGCTCTGAGTAATATGTCGGCGAAATACATCTGCGTCCACGGTCATTTCTATCAGCCGCCCCGGGAAAATCCCTGGCTGGAGGCGGTCGAGATCCAGGACTCGGCCGCCCCCCATCATAACTGGAACGCCCGGATCACCGCCGAGTGCTACCGGCCCAACACCGCCTCCCGGATCTTCGACTCCCAGCGCCGGATCATCGATATCGTCAACAACTACTCCCGGATCAGCTTCAACTTCGGGCCCACCCTCCTCTCCTGGCTGGAAGAGCACGACCCGGAGACCTACCGGGCGGTCCTGGCCGCCGACCGGGAGAGCCGGGAAAGGTTCTCCGGCCACGGTTCCGCCCTGGCCCAGGCCTACAGCCATATGATTATGCCCCTGGCCTCGGAGCGGGACCGGCGGACCCAGGTCATCTGGGGGATCGCCGACTTCCGCCGCCGGTTCGGCCGGGAGCCCGAGGGGATGTGGCTCCCCGAGACCGCGGTCGACACCCCGACCCTGGAGGCCCTGGCCGGACAGGGGATCCGGTTCACCGTCCTCGCCCCCCACCAGGCCCGGCTGGTCCGCCCGCTGGAGGGGGGGGAGTGGGAGAACGTCGAGGGGGGGAGGGTCGACCCCCGGACCCCCTACCTCTGCCGGCTCCCCTCGGGGAAGAGCATCGTCCTCTTCTTCTACGACGGCCCCCCGGCCCGGGAGATCGCCTTCTCCAACCTCCTCGACAACGGGATCCGGTTCGCCCGCCGGCTGCTCGGCACCTTCGCCGACACCACCCGGCCCCAGCTGGCCCACATCGCCACCGACGGGGAGACCTACGGGCACCACCGGCCCCACGGGGATATGGCCCTGGCCGCCTGCCTCCGTTTTCTCCAGTCCGAGCCCGGCGTCCGGCTGACCGTTTACGGGGAGTACCTGGAGAAGCACCCGCCGGAGAAAGAGGTCCGGATCGTCGAGAACTCCTCCTGGAGCTGCGGACACGGGGTGGAGCGCTGGCGGAGCAACTGCGGCTGCAACTCCGGCAACCACCGGGGCTGGACCCAGGCCTGGCGGCAGCCGCTGCGGGAAGCCCTCGACTGGCTGAGGGACCGCCTGGCCCCGGGTTTCGAGGAGGGGATGCGGGGGATCACCCCCGACCCCTGGACGGCCCGGGACGGTTACATCGAGGTGCTCCTCGACCGTTCCCCGGAGAGGATCGACGCTTTCCTGAACCGGCTGGCCGGCCGGGAACTCTCTCCCCCCGAGCGGACCTCCGCCCTGAAGCTGCTGGAGACGCAGCGCCACCTGATGCTGATGTACACCAGCTGCGGGTGGTTCTTCGACGAGATCTCCGGGCTGGAGACCGTCCAGATCATCCGTTACGCCGCCCGGGCGATCGAGCTGGCCGGGGAGCGGGGGCCGGAAGGGCTGGAGGAGGAGTTCGTTTCCCGGCTGGCCCGGGCCCCGGGAAACGTCCGGGAACCGGCCGACGGCGGGGCGGTTTACCGGCAACTGGTCGCCCCCTCCCGGGTCTCCCCGGGGACGATCGGCGGCCAGTACGGGATCGCCTCCCTCTTCGAGGACTACCCCGGGGAGTCCCGGCTCTACGGCTGGTCGGTCCGGCGGGACCGCTACGAGCGGACCCGGGCGGGCCGGCGGGTCCTGGCCGCGGGGACGGTCACCCTGACCTCCCGGGCCGTCCGGGAGGAGCGGCGGCTGGATTTCGCCGCCCTCTACCTGGGGGAGACCACGGTGATGGGCGGGGTCCGGGAGCCGGCCCCGG
>PWXJ01000313.1 GCA_003561965.1 PVC group bacterium | reverse complement strand
TTTCCTACAGACAGCATATTATTCTATACTCTTGAATTCCCAATATATAGAGCTGTCTGTTCGGAGAACCGGGCTCAGTACCCGTTGTTCAATTGCCGGTCCAGCCGCCGTTTGGGGAAGAATATGAGAGAAACAGCTGTTCTGATAATCTTCCCGGCCATCTTTATTTGTTCCCTGGTCTTACGAAGCAAGGGGTTGGGAGGTAGGCCGAGGGCGTTTCTAGCGGCAATTCTGATTGTCGGACTGATAGCCACCGGCTTGCTGTTGTTCTCGGGACCGGGGTCGGGGGAAAAAACGACTCTAGATTCGATTGGAGAGAACCTCTTAACCGCGGTTGCCGTTGTTGTAACCGTGATTTCCTGGTCCATCTTTCGCGGGGTCGACTTTCTTGTCGCCAATCCCGACGTCTTCGTGGTCTCGGTCGGGATAATAGCGGCCGCGTTGGGCGGTTTTTTGATGGTTGTTCTTTTCGGCGGACTGGATTCTTCGAGAAAAACCTCGCGGTTACTTCTGGCTTTGTTCCTGGCGTTGGGCTTGATCCCCTTTTTTTACCTGATGTACTGGTTGATTACTCCGCAATCTCCTCAGTCTCAGGGCATCTTAGGCCAGGTCCCGTCTGTTATGGAATTTCTTATCGCTCGGGGGGTATCCGTACTCAACTTCTCCGTGGCCAACGCGGTTGCCTCAAGGCGGCTGATAATCGCTGTTACGGTCGCCATAGCTGCCGCTGTCTCCATCAGGGGCAAATGCTCCCCGGGAACCGTCCTGATCATTGCCGCCACGGGATTGGCGCTTCTGGCCCAGAGCTATATCGTCTCCGGCAGCTTTCCTGAAGCGATTTACTTGTACCTTTCCGCCGGATTGGTTTTGGCGGGCGGAGCTTTTGCCCGCCGGCCTGTGGAAGACCTTCGGGGGCCCCCTTCGTCGCTGTGGAAGTTTGTGGTTATCCTCACCCTGGCGGCGTCCCTTCTCCTTGGACTATACCGGCTGGAGGCTTATCCGATCCGCTACCATCCGGATGAAGCGATGGGGGGCTTCCGGTTGCTTGACGCCGCTTTAAATTGGAACACCGCCACATCGGCAAGCGAAGCCGCCGAACTCATTCGGGACGACCCCAATACCGCCTTCGCCTGGAAATACTGGGATCCGGACTCCCGGCCGAATCCCCGGACCCCGATTTCCACCCACCTGACCTATTTATGTCTGAAAGTATTCCCGGTAAATTTCGTTACCCTGCGGGCTTCGGTAGTCCTGGTGGGAGCGCTGACGGTACTTTTCCTTTACCTTGTCCTCCGGATAATGTTCGGTCCCGCCTCGGCGGTTCTGGGAGCCTTTCTCCTGGCGACCTCCTCCTGGCAGATCGCCCTCAACCGAATTCATCTCCCTTATTCCGCCACGCAGTTGTACGCCCTGATCTGTTTTTACCTGTTCTGGAAAGCCCAGGGAAAAGCCTGGCCGATCTTTTACCCGCTGCTGGGGTTGGCCCTGGCCTTTTCCAACACATTTTATCCAACCTTTAAAATGGTTTATCTGGTTCTGCCGGTGTTCATTCTATATCGTTCCACGGCGGAAAGAGGCTATCTGAAAAGACAGTCGCCCGGTTTGCTGCTTGCCGCCGCGACTTTCCTACTGATCTTGAGCGCCCGGCAAATCGATCCGATCGGCCAGTTGTTTTTCTACCAGGGGGTGGGTGCCGATACGGTCGCCCACCATCGGGATTATCTTAGCCCTTCGGAGGGGATTCTGGAAGCCGGGGGAGAGAGTGTTCTGGCCGCCCGAAGCTTCATCCGCAATATATTCGATCCCGCTCCCTTTGAAGTCCGAAGACGCAACTATATCGAACGTGGAATTTACTTTAATATTTTCATTCTCCCCTTCGCGGTAATGGGATTTTTTTGGTGTCTCTTCAACTTTAAGCGCAGCGGGCACTCTTTTCTCGGGATCTGGCTGATCCTGGCACTGTTGCCGAACCTGGTCACCGGCGGCGGGGAAGTCGACCGCCGGGCCACCCTGATCACCGCACCGATGATGGCGGCGGCCGGCGTCTTTCTCAACCTGGTTTGGAGAGAAACGGTATGGCGGCTGTCGAGCGGAATTTCTCTCCGCAGAGTCGCCGCCGGCCTGGCGGGTGCCGGCCTGGGTTTCCTGATGCTGAGTTCTTCCGCCGCTGAATATTTTTACCCCTACTACCACCGTTATCCAAATGTATTGCGCGAATTCGCGCGGTTCAAGGAAGTGGACCAATTTCTGGAAAGGGCACTGGACAACGATCATATGGTTTACTTTCTCAACCGGGATACCAACAATTATATGCCTCATCACGAGGTCCAATGGTATCTGCTGGTCCGGCTCTTTTCCGGAAGCGAAGGCCGGTTCGTGAAGCGTTCTTATCAGGCGGATTCTCGGCAGCGGATAGACCGGGGAATGTTGCGGTCTCAGGCCGGGGAGGAGGGATTCGTGGTCTTCGGCCCAGCGGCGGAGAAGGATTTTATCTTTCGTTTGAGTAAAATCCATCCCCGTTCAAAATTATTTTCCTTCCGCTGGGAAGGCCGGCCTCCATTTGAAATAATCGCCCTGGTGGTCGAAAGCCGCGGGGGCGATCCAAACGCGGATTTGTCGGAATGAGCAAACCAAAGGTGGTCATTAGGATCGCGGCGAGAACACTGGCGGCAGCGGTCGCTCTGTATCTTCTCACGGCGGTGGCCGTCAGTCCGGAGAATCCTACGCTGTTTCGCCTCCGGGAAATGAAAGAGGAGATGGATCGGTTCTGGGATCGACTGAGAACGAAACCTCTCATCTATCCCTCGCGCCGCGCAGCGATCAGGTCGTTCATTGATACCGGCGGCGGGCGAGCGCTGGAAGGTTTTGTTTCAGTGAAGGATTTCTCCGGAGCCAGGGACCACATCCAGAGCTATACCTGGCCGATATTCCGGCGGAAGGTAGAGACCTGGAAGGTGCGCAACAACCGTCCGGGAGAATCCGTGACCTGGGTCACTGCAGCCTGTCCGGAAAGCGCGCCGACTACCTTCGTCTTCAGCGGTGCCCTGGGCGTCAGGAGCGGTAAATCCGAACTCTTGATTTCCGGGGAGCCGATCCTGGTCTTCGACACCGGACCGGACGATCGGCCTCAGGTATGGGAGAACCGGAACGTTCGTCTCGCATTTTTCCCATTGAGAAAATACATCCACGAGACCGGAATCTTCTGCTTGACCGTTCCGGCCGATCTGATCGCCCCCGGCTTGCCGCTCCTGCTCGGGGTGAGGAGGAAATCGGGGAACTTCGACCACTCGTTTTTTGCCCTGCACGATTACCGGGATACTTTAGAGCGCGTATCCGGATATTAATAACCGCTTTTAGCGCCGGCTGAGGCCGAGCCTGGTCAGGGTATCGGCTGACTGTTCCAGCATAAAATACCCCTCCCGGCCTCCCCGGATTCCCTCCACGCGAAAAAGTAAGGGTTCTCCCCCAACTTCCTCGTCTTCCGGCAGAGTCAGGCAGAATGTTCCGAACATCGCCCGGCCCGGTTCCCCGCGGAAGGCGAAAAAGGCCAGCTTGAATCCCCGGTTTCTCCATTCCTGGAATGTCGACTCCGGGGCGCTGTTAAAGACCAGCGTTGCTCGATCGTTGACGTACAGCCGGAACTCTCCCTCCTTTCCGCTCAGGATGCCGCCGAAGACCACCGTTGTTCTCCGCCCCGGGGAGAAGGGCTGGCTCCTCCAGGTTAATTC
This sequence comes from PVC group bacterium, assembly GCA_003561965.1. GTDB lineage: Bacteria > Auribacterota > Erginobacteria > Erginobacterales > Erginobacteraceae > Erginobacter. The sequence continues at coordinate 2,228 of PWXJ01000313.1, read as the reverse complement.
CCTTTCCCGTTCGTTAGCGAATATCCAGCAGGTCGGCCGAACCTTGTGGTCCCAGGTTGATCGGTCCGCGGAATGCGGGCAGGAGACTGACGTTGACCAGCCCCCGGCCAGTCGGGAGTTAATCCCGTCAATGTACTCCCGGATGATTTTGCCCTTTTGAGACCGGAAGGCGCGTCCGTATTCGTGGGGGGCGGGCTTGAATCTGTCGGGAGAGTAGATTACGGCTGTGAATGCCGCCATCCCGGCGATAGTCAGAGCCCAGCTTGCCGCCCTCCCTGTCTTTTTTCGCCGGAGATCGGGGGTGGAACTTACCTCCTTTGGAGAGGATCGTTCACGCTGCTGGGGAGTCAGCATCCCGGCGAAAGTGATGACCGAGAACGCAAAAAAGGCGTCGCAGATGGCCAAATGCCTCCATACCTCAGTAGGGCCACCCGCCGTATCCTGGTACATAACGTTAAATAAGCACTGCAGGTAACCGGCCAAGAAAAGCGAGATGATCACCACGTACCGAATATTCGGGCTCCGGTGGCGGATCATTATCAGAGTTGCCAAAATCAACAATAATGGCCAGAGATAAGAATATCTGGGTAATTCCAGCCATTTAAACCATTGACTATAAAAGGATAATTCCGGCAGGTACTCACGGCGATCCTCGGACATGGTTCTCGAACCGAAATATGGACGGGAGTCCACATTGATTAAGTGTTGGAAGGCTGCCGAGTGTGAAGAAGAACTGATCAAATGGCCCGCCGCTGCGGTGGTATTATTGTCGTCTCCGATTTCAGTAGCTCGGGAGTGTAGAAACAATGCTGCGGGAATTAAAACTACGACCAGCCCCCCGATTACCAGCCAGCGAGTTCTGTCTCTGACAAACAATACCGGCCAGGAGAGGAAGGGCAAAATAAGCACGTTGCTGAATCTGGTAAATGCGAACAGCAAAAGCGATATCAACCAGGGGACAGTCCACAGGCGATTTCTGATCAAAAGTATCGAGAAAGCCAGGGCCAGCGCGGCAAAACTGTGGGAAAAGCTCTCGGTAAGGCAGTTGCCGTGCCAGCGGGCGAACCAGGGCGAGATAATTAAGATGCCGCCCAGTATCAGGCCGGGAAAACCGGCCAGGAGGTAGCCGAGCAAACACCAGCTTATTACCCCGAGAACAATCTGGTAATGGACGACGTTACGGCCTACCAGTTGAAGAAATACCGGGTAGACTGGCGGGCGACCACCGAGAATATCATAACCCTGCTGGATGTAAATTCCGCTGTCGTAGTACCACACCCCCAGATAATTTCCTGGCGAGGCCGCATTGATGAAGACGGCGATGATGGCCAGGGCGGCAACGAATCTGACGGATTTATCCATTTGGGAATTTAGTTATCCCGCTTCGGAGAGTCACTAGGTTGATTTTCTGGCGGGTAGAGGAAGGAGCAGAAGATCCAGGGGGCGCATTCCGGGCAGTGCTTCCTGACGCTTTCCTCCCCGAACCGCTCTTCGAAGAGCCCGACCAGTTCTTCCTGCTCCAGGGGTTCGAAGATGAACCCCGCCCGGGGGATCTCCCCTCCCAGCCGGTCGAGGATTCCGGGAAGTTCTTCCTGCTCGATGTAGCGGTAACCCGCGGTCACACCGGCTCCTGGCTGTCCCGGCCGGGGGTAGTCGTCGGTGAGATGGTAATGAAGGGCCCCGACTTTGGGGTAGGTTATAAAGTCAAAGATCCGGTTCTGCAGGTAGAGCGGCCCGGGGACCCGGACCACGTAGAAGTAGTAATCGTCGAGGCGGTCGCGGATGAACTCGGCGGCCTCCCGCCGCATCCTCAGGACCCGGTACTCCCAGTAGGGGGAGGTGAAGGTGACGTAAAAGTTGCCGAGAGCCGCGGCTAAAATGGGCACGGTGATCAGGACCGCCGCCGCCGCCTTACCGGCGGACTTACCGGGCAGGCTCCAGCAGCTTCCCAGGATGGCGAATGGCCGGGCGGCGAAGTAGGCGAAGGGGGGGATCAGGAGCATCAGATGCCGGGGGCTGGCCTTGTCCTGGAAGACGGCGAAGACCACGCGGGGGATGAAGGCGGCGAAGAAGAGGGCGATGAAGAAGAAGTTCAGCGGGCGTTTCCACCCGGCCAGGGCGGAGAAGAACCCGATCACGAAGAACGGGAAGAGCAGGGGACTGATGTAGGGCAGCTTGCTCATCAGGAGAAACTCGCGGTGTGATCGGATGAAGAGGTAACGGAAGGA
>PWXJ01000267.1 GCA_003561965.1 PVC group bacterium | reverse complement strand
CCTCCTCCCCGCCGTCCGGGAACGGAGGTTGTGGGAAGACCACGCCTGACTGATCCTGCTGCCCCGGGGCCGGGAGTTATAGATGAGGTTCTTCATCCAGGAGTTTACGCCGGAAAGCCGGACGGCGCGGAAGCTGTACTACCTCCGTCTGGAGAGAGAGGGGGTCTTCCGCGGCTGGGTGATGTCTGCAGGCTTTCCGGAAAAGGCAGGCATCCAACGAGGAGCCGGCCGTATAGGAGCTTATCGGCTGGATCAGGCAAACTTTGAGGGGGAAGTTACCAGCAGCCGTTACGGCCGCGGCCGGGTAACAATCCGGGATCGGGGATCGTACCGGACGCTCTTGTGGACTGACCGGAAGATCGAGGTCCGCTTGAAGGGAGAGAAAGTTGACGGGACGTACAGACTGACAACGGAGAGACCTCGGAAAACCAAAGCAGAGAAGTGGGTATTGGAAAAACTGAAGGACGAACCGGTGCCCAAAGAACAGTCTCAACTGAAAAAAAGCCCCGCCAAACCGGCCCATTCAGGGAAATTAAAATCGCCGAAAACCAAACCCCGGCGAAAAAAGGCCGGCAAAGGCACATCATCCTCCAGAGTGACCCGAACAAGAGCCAAGTCCCGGCGCCGGAAGAAAAAGAGATCGTCGCGTCGCCGCAAGAGAAGACCCAAGAGGTTAACCACCGCTTCCTCCGTTGCCCGGTGGTTGATCGGGTTCAGGAAATGACGGCCGGAATCCGGCGAACTCTTACCCCGCGCAATACTGCCGCCGGGACAATCTCCTCACCCTGGCCGCGACGACGGGCGGTATGTGCCGCCTGAGCAGCCTGCGAACTTCCGCTCCCCGGGCACAAGCCCCGGGGGGCGGGATGGAGGCTTCAGACCCCCGCGGCCTCGCGCCGCGGGTGAAACAGTTCACCGGTTATCGCCCGGCCATTCCCTGCCAGACCCCCGCCCCGACATTGCCTCGTCGGGGTGGGTGAATCAGTTCAGCAGCTACCCGAGCAGCCACCGACCTTTCGCTCCCTCCTAAAGGGTTCGACGGGGAGAGGGGTTTCTTTTAACAGTTTGATCGGGCTCAGTCCGGTATCCGGGAAAACTGAAAAAATTTCGGAATAAAACCCCGGTCTTATCCGACTGTCTTTATGCAACGCGGATGGTCGGTTCAGCACCAGTATCCTTACACGATTTGCTGTTGATAGGAGTCTGCGTTTGATGGATATTAATGGCGACAAGATAGGTTATTTGCCCCCGCCTGTTCTCCTTCGCAAGAAGGGCTCAGGCGGGGTTCTGTTTTAAAAGTCGCTTCCGCCTATCCCGACAGTCCAGCTGCCCGTAACAGAAAAAGAAAGAGATGTTGACATTGTACCGAAATATGGTACTAATGTACCATAGGAAGGTACAATGAAGATGATCGATCACATATTTCCCAAAGCCCGGCAACGTTTGCTGGGGATACTGCTTCCGCGGCCGAATCAGGAATTTTATCTGCGGGAACTGATCAGGAGAAGCGGGTTGGGTCAGGGCTCGGTTCAACAAGAACTTGCCTCCCTGACCAGGGCGGGAATTATTCTCCGGAGAAAAGACGGCAACCGGGTTTATTACCGTGCCAATGTCTCAGCGCCGATTTACAGTGAGCTTAAAGGGCTGATGCTCAAGACGGCCGGCCTGGCCGACGTTTTGCGCGACGCTCTCCAGCCGGCGGCGGGAAGGATTGGTTTTGCTTTTGTCTATGGTTCTGTCGCCCGTGGTGACGAAAGCGCCCAGAGCGATATTGATCTGATGGTGATCGGGACAATATCATTCCGCGAACTGTCCGCAATTATTGGCACAGCTCAAGAATATCTGGGCCGGGAGATCAATCCCACCATATATTCCAGGAGTGAATTCGTGGAGAAACTAAAAGACGGCCATCATTTCTGTCGAAGTATCGTAGAGGAGCCCAAGCTGTTCATCCTGGGTGAGGAAGATGAGTTTAATAGCCTGGCATCAGGCGGCGTGGCTGGTTGAACACCGGACCAGTCCCCGGGAAATTCAGGATCTGCTCGCGCTCGCGGATCGGGATCTGGAGAGCGCCTCCGCTTCCGGGCTAAGCCCCGACTGGCAGCACAACATAGCCTACAATGCCGCGCTGAGTTGCGCGGCGGCGGCACTTTCGGCCGCGGGGTATCGGCCCGCTCGAGGCCAGCACCATTATCGGTTGATCCATTCCCTCTCCCTGACGATGGGATCGGAGATTAAGGAAACGGTGCGGTTTCTGGAAGCCGCCAGGAAGAAACGGAATGTGGGAATCTATGAACGCGCCGGGGTGATCGGAGAAGGTGAAGCGAAAGAGATCCTGGCACTGTCAAAAGACTTAAGAAGGAAAGTTGCCGGTTGGCTCAGGAAAAACCATCCGGAATACTACCCTTAAGGATTAATTTCCGGCTTACTATTCCGGGGACACAGTACTCGATTTCCGCCGGATAAACCGGAGGGGCGCGGCAGCTATTGAACTTTCGCTCCGGCCGGAGAGGAAGAGGGCGGGCAGGGTTCATCGGGGGCCGACAGTGCATCCCGGCGATCAGGAAGCTCTCCTGATCTCTTCCCGGACGAGCAGATTGTCGTATCGCCGATGCGACAATTGAGTTGATCGCCGGCCTCCGGCTCCCCGATGTCGTCAGGAATTTCCGCCTTTTTGCTGTCGCCGTCGAGTCAGGTTTTCCGGGTTTGCCAGGTGCAACTATACTTGCGTTTAGTAGTACTATAAGCAAGGGATGAGGCCCTGCTGAATCAGCGACATTCAAGTGCTCTGCCTGCCGGAACGCCCGGGTTCATTCCAGATGTTTTCCGGAATTAGCTGGTCCCAGACCCCCGCGGCCTCGGCTGTCCGCCGCGGCTTCAGCGAAGGCGTGCGCCGCGGGTCGATCGGTTCAGTCGCCGCCCTGCCCGGAGAGTTCGTCCTGCTTCTCCCGGTCCTCTTGATCGAACTCGACCTCGGCGACCTTTCCCTGCCGGAACTGTTCCACGCTCGTCGAGACCGAGGCCCAGGCCCGGGCCGTTCCCAGCGAGCTCTTGTTGAAGTGCATCCTCTTGCTCATCCGGAAGCCGTATTCGCCCGCGTCGTGGAAGGCCCCGAGGTCGGCGCTCAGAAAGACGAACTGCCACTTGTCCTTCTCCTCGTGCTCCCGGATCATCTTCTCGACCTGGTCCTTCCGGAACTCGCGGCTGGCGTTCTCCTGCCCGTCGGTGACGATCACCACCACCACTTTCCCCGGGCGCTTTCCGGCCGGCAGCTTTCCGAGCCTCGCTTCCAGGTCGTTGATGCCCCGGCCGACGGCGTCGAGCAGGGGAGTAGAGGCCCGGGGCACGTAGGTCTCGCGGGTGAGTCCGGGGACTTCGCCGATCGGCCTGAAGTCGTGGATGACCTCGAAAGGATCCCGGGTGTCGAACTGGACCAGGGTGAGGGTGGCTTCGCCCGGTTGCTTCTTTTGTTCGTCCAGAAAGGCGTTGAAGCCGCCGATGGTATCGTCGCGGATCGACTCCATCGATCCGGTCCGGTCGAGTATGACCGATATGTGGGTCCTGGTCTCTTTCACGTCGCACCTCCATTTTTTCGATTTCCGCCGAACGGTTGTCCGGCCGGAGCGGTTGCCATCGAAGTTGTCCCGGTTAACGGTCCACCCAATAGTCCGGCAGGGGTGCGATTTTATTCCGGAATATTGGAAATTTCTTTCCGTGACCTGTCCGGGCCGGCGGGGCGGTTCCGGGGGTCAGCACGGCAGGAAGACCCGGATGGCGGGGGCATACTTCTCGAAGATGGAGATGACTTTCGGGTCGTCCTCGAAGACGAGGTCGACGCCCCGGTCGAGGCAGACTTTGACCTTCTGCCAGAGGTACTTCTCGTACCAGTCCAGGCCTTCGTGGGGACAGGTTAACCGGCGGGGGTCGCCGGCCGGGGGGAGGAAGATCAGTTCGTCGAACTCGATCTTCCAGGCCAGGAGTTCCTTCCTCGTCTCCTTTTCTGCCTCCGGGGTGCCGAGGCGGGAGGTCACCACGATGACCATTCCCCCCTCCCGGCGGACCGCCCGGGAGAGGAGGGAGAAGAACTCCGGCTTTTCGGTGATCGTGCCGTCGATGTCGAGGGCGACCCTCATCTTCGTTGCCGGGTTGAGATTGCTTCTCCGTCTTCCTCCGGAAGCCGGATCGCAATGACCGGGTTTGAGGTTCTCAGGGACGCTCTTCGAAGGTTGGGCCTCGTTCTTCGATCGGGGTTTTGATCACCTGGAGGATTTTCTCCACCAGGGCGGCAAACCTTTGGCCCAGTTCTTCCGGATCGACTTCGCCAAAAAGGTGCCACCGCTCCAGGAAATCCTCGGGCTGTTCGGCGAAGTGCGATACGAAGGCGTGAATCGCCCCGATATAGGTGTTCTCGTCCTGATACCGGGAGGCCGCCGCCCCGATCTCCACCTGGATGAATTCCGATATCTTTCCCGACTCCACGATCAGGGCCTGGTAGGCTTTCTCCGTCAGGTCGTCCGTGTCCATTTTCGTTGTCCTGTTTCGTTGCGCTTCGGGCTGCCGGTTTTCAGGCCGTGGCGATCAGGTTACCCAGGAATGTCTGATCTACACCGGCATCTTTACCAGGACGCCAGCGAAGGGGAAGTGGACGGCGGCGGTGCGGCAGGGTTTTCCCAGGGCTTTCTCCAGGGCTTCGGCGTAGGCCGCCAGCTGGGGGAAGAATCTCCGGGCTTCGATCGGGCAGGGGGCCTTCTCCAGGGGCTGGGTCTTGTGGTCGACCAGGTGGATACCCTCTTCGGTCTCGATCACCAGGTCGGCGACGCCCCGGATCGCCTGCTCCCCCTTCCGGCACTCCAGGGGCAGCTCCCGCCAGACCTTAGCATCGGGCCATTGCTTCCGGATGTGGGCGTGGAGGCGGTCGGCGGCGGTTATGAGGTCGCGGTCGGTGAAGTTGTCCACCCCGCGGTTGGCGGCCCGGCAGCGGGCGGCGATCTCCAGCCGTTTCTCTTCCGGGAGGTTCTCCCGGTCGGCGGCGAAGAAGGCGTGGACGGCGTTCCCGATCGGGGTGTCCTTGGGATCCCGGGGCGGCCGGATGGCGATCTTCTCTCCCAGGTCTTCGACCGCCTCCGCCGGGAGGGGCCCGGCCGCGGCGGCTTCTTCCGGCTTCAGGGAGGAGGGGGAGACGTGGAGCGGTTCCCTTTCCGGGGGCTCGCCCTCGGGACGGACGAACCACCTGTTGGACTCTCCGGCGGCCGCCGGCGGTTCCACGCTCTCGACCAGTCTCCGCAACCGGGAGCGGACCTTGCCGCCGCCGCCGAAGTCCCGGACCGCCTCCCCCTCCTCGCCCTCGAGGGGGAGGGTGAGGCCGCCGTCCAGGTCGGCCAGCCAGGGAGGTTCGGGGCTGCCCGACCGGGTCGGGAGGACGAGGATGTCCCGGGCCCGGGTGAAGCCGACGTAGAGGAGCCGCTGGTATTCCCTCCGGTCCTGTTCCCGGGCGTAATCCTCCTCTTCCGACGCCGCCAGGGGATCGTAGAGCGGGGCGTTGGAGCTCATCCCTCCGTAGGGCCAGGGCCAGTAACGGATCCACCTTCCCTTCAGCGGGTCGGCGGGGTCAAAGGCCCTCTCGCCGGGGATGACGTGCACTCCGAGGCACTGGGGACCCTTCCGGGGCGTCCGGTCGAGGTCGCCGAGGACGACCACCTGCCATTCCCGCCCCTTGGCCCGGTGGTAGGTGCTGACGGTGACCGCGTCCTCGAACTCCTCGGACGACTGGAGGCCGTTCTTTTCGTCCTTCCGCGGGGCGGGGAGGTCGCGGAGGTAGAGGAGGAGGCCGAGGGTGGTCGCCCCGGCCTGCCGGAAGCGGCAGTTCTCCTCGTAGCGGGCGGCGTACATCCGGAGCATCTCGATGTTGGCCAGGGCCAGCTCGGCGCGCGGCCAGCGGAGGCAGACCTCGCGGGCCCGGCTCCTCTCGATCGCCAGGTCGAGCAT
>PWXJ01000291.1 GCA_003561965.1 PVC group bacterium | reverse complement strand
CGGAGGTCTCCTGGACGGTGGCGGCGATCTTCCGCAGGCAGAAGACAGCCAGGGCGAGCATATCCTGAACTTCTTCGTCCGGGGTGGTCTTCTTCATCAGCCGCCGCTGGATTTCGGCGACCGTCCGCATCAGGTTGCCCCGGCGCTTGCCGGGGGAGTCGGTATTGATTACCCGGGCCATAACTGTCTTTGCTCCTCGATAGATTATTCGTGATCCGGCCTTACCCTTCTTTCTATTTTATACCTGAAGTTTCATCTCCGGATCAAGAGCAGGAATATGCTCCGCTCCTGGGAAATCGGAGAGTGGAGGGGGTGGACGCCTTCGCTAAAACTCCGGCCGAGAGGCGAGCCCGCGGGGGTCTTGTCGGGGGATGGACCCGGAGATTGATCTTCTCCCGCCGAGGAAACGCGACCTCGGTCAGTCCAGGGTATCGACCCGCGGCCAGGCTCCGCGGACGGAACCCCGGTGGCGGATAAGGGCGGGAAACGAATCGGCCGAGGGATCGGGTGTGACGGGGTTCCGGTCCGGGCCCAGGTAGAGGCAGCCGATCTCCTCGGCCGGCAGCCCGGCGACGAGTTTTTTCGCTTCACCCAGGGCTTCCAGCCAGCTCTTCTTGAGGTTGCCGATCTCCAGAGGCGTCCGGAGGTCGAGCCGATCCAGGTCGGCCTGGGCATAGGCCGTATGGCGGCCCGCGTGTTCCAGGAGAAACCCCGGGGTAAATCCGGGATCCTTCCCGCAGGCGGCCCAGGCCATCGCCCCCAGCGAGAGATAGTTTTCGTCGAGGTGAAGCACATCCACAAAATCGCGGATTTCATCGCGGCCCGCCAGGGCCAGGACCTTGTTGACCGCCGCGTCGGCGTCGTGGAGACGGTAACCGAAGCGCTTGTCTTCCAGGACGGGGAAGAAACGGAAGGCGCTGTCCTGGGCCCACTCGATCTTCAGCTGCCGGCGACCAGCTGTTACCACGGCCCGGTGGATGGTGGGCGAGCGGAGCAGCCATTGGATCTCGTGGCCGGCCTCCCGGAGCGTGGCGGCGTCTCTTTCGGCGCTGGAGACGATGCTCTCGGCGAGGTCGTGGAAAAAGTCGAGATCCCGGGAATAACGGGGGGTGTCATTTCCGCGATGGATCACCGTGGCTCCGGCCAGGTAACTTTCCGGACTCCGGTTGGCGGCGATCAGCCGGAGCACTTCAGCCTGAATCGCGGTTATCGGCATAACCTGGAGGCGAGAAGAAAACCTCGCCTCCCTCCGTGTTGACGCAGGCCGCGGGCGATCTCGGGCAGATCGGCGAGCGTGATATCCATATCTTCCGGCATATACCAGAAACACTGGGCCCGGTACCGGCGGAAGGCCCGCTTCGCCTCCCGGAGGCGGACCATATTTTTCGCGTCTTCAGGCGAAAGACGGCGGCGGCTCTTCAATCCGCCCTTCCGCCCGATGCCGGAGAGATAGGCTCTGACTGTTGCCGGAGTTTCCATAACCAGACACCCAGGATTATCATAAGCGGCTTACGCTATAACTTACCCCGATAGACCAAGCTCGCGCAAGGATTATTTCAGCGGACTGACATTTTTTCCGACGAGGTCAATGACAGATCGCCAGGGCGTCACTCAGTTCCCGGGCGGTAAACCCTGACTCCCCTTCCAGCCGCCGCTGGAGTTCGGCGACCGTCCGCATCAGGTTGCCCCGGCGCTTGCCGGGGGAGTCGGTGTTGATTACCCGGGCCATAACTTCTTCCTCTTTTGAATGGTTTTCACTTCTCGCAACTTCCGTACTCGTACTCGTACTCGTACTCGAAAAGATAAACCTGGGGGCAGGAATCGAGAACGAGTACGAGTACGAGTACGAAGTACGAGGGAATGGTTAGATCCCCAGGATCAGTTTCGCGATCATAAAGTAGATCAGGAGGCCGGAGGCGTCGACGATGGTGGTGATGGCCGGGCTGGAGGCGACCGCCGGGTCGAGCTTGAGCTTGGTGAAGAGGATCGGGAAGAGACTGCCGATCAGGCTGGCCCAGAAGGCGATCCCGACCATCGTCAGGCAGACCACCAGCCCGATCAGGGCCACCCGCTCCAGGGCGAGAATTCTCAGGAAGAAGAGACCTCCCAGCGTCGCACCCAGCAGCAGCCCGCAGGCCGCCTCCTTGCGTAGAACTTTCAGCCACTTTCCGGCCTTGAGGTCCCCGGTCGCCAGGGCCCGGATGATCAGGGTGGCCGACTGGGACCCGGTATTGCCGCCGGTGCCGATCAGGACCGGGATGAAGAAGGCCAGCATCACCACCGCCTCCAGGGTGTCCTCGAAGGCGGTGATTACGGTCGAGGAGAGGATGTCGGCGATGGCCAGGAGGACCAGCCAGACGATCCGCTTGCGGTAGAGGAGCCGGATCGGCGAGCGGCTGTAGAGTTCCTCCAGGGGGACGATCCCCGACTTCTTCTGGAAGGTGGCGGTGGCCCGTTGCTCGGCGATCTCCAGGGCGTCCTTGAAGGAGAGCACCCCGACCAGGGCCCCGGCGGAGTCGACCACCGGGAGGGCGGCGTGGTCGGTGGTCTTCATCCGGATCAGGGCTTCCTGCTGGTCGGCCCGGGCCGCGATGAAGGCGAACTGGTGGTCCATCAGGTCCCGGACCCGGGCGGCGGGGTCGGCGAGGACGAAGTTCCGCAGGGCCAGTTCGTCGATCAGGACCCGGCGGTCGTCGAGGACGTAAACCATTCGGAACGGCCTCCCTTTCTCCCCGAACTTCCGGATATGCTCCAGGGCCTCGGCCACGGTCCAGGACTCCCGGACCGCGACGTAGCGGTCGGTCATCCCGGTGGCGACCGAACCCCGGGGATAACCGAGCCGGCGCATCAACTCCCCCCGGCGGCGGCGGTCCAGGCCGTGGATCAGCTTCCGGACCACCAGGCAGGGGAGTTCCTCGATCAGCCCGTCGAGATATTTCTCCGGGATTGACCTCAGCAGCCTCCGGGACCGGCTATCCCGGAGGCGGTCGATCAGCGCCCCCTGTTCCTCCGGGGAGAGAGCGGCAAAGACCTCCCCGGCCCGGGACATCGGGAGAAGCCGGAAGTAGAGGACGGCCTTCTCCGCCCGGGCCTTGCGGATCAGGTCCGCCGCCTCGGGGACCGGCGCCGCCGAGAGAAGCTTGCCGACTTTCTGCCACTTCCCGGCCGGGACCAGTTTCGCCAGCCGGTCGGAGAGGACGGCGTCTTTCTGGAGCAGGTTCGGTGTCATATCCGGAAATACCAGCGGGCGATGAGAAAGAAGATCAGTAGCCCGGAGGCGTCGACGATGGTGGTGATCACCGGGCTGCCGGCGACGGCGGGGTCGAGCTTGAGCCGGATCAGGATGAAGGGGAGCAGACCCCCGACCAGGTTGGCCAGGAGCACGATACAGGTCATCGCCATAAAGACCACCAGGCCGACGTGCGGCCCGCCCCGCCAGAGTACCCCCATCAGGAAGAGGACCGCCCCCAGGCTCAGCCCCAGGATCACCCCCATCACCAGCTCCCGCCGGATCACCTTCAGCCACTGCTTGAGGTTGAGGTCGCCCACCGCCAGGGCCCGGATGACCAGGGTGGCCGACTGGGCCCCGGTGTTCCCGCCGCTGTCGATCAGGACCGGGATGAAGGAGGCGAGGATCACCATCGCCGCGATCGTCTCCTCGAAGGCGGCGATCACCCCGGCGGAGAGGAATCCGGCCACCCCGAGGAGGGAGAGCCAGACGATTCGCTTGCGATAGAGCGTCCAGACCGAGGATTCGTTGTAGCCCTTCTCCAGCGGGGTGATGGCGGCCTTCTTGTGGAAGTCCTCGGTGGTCTCCTCCTCGGCGATCCGGAAGGCGTCGCCGGCGGTGACCACCCCGACCAGGACCCCGGAGGAGTCGACCACCGGGAGGGCGGAGAGGCGGTGCTGCCTCATCTTCCGGATCGCCTTCTCCTGGTCCTCGGCCACCCCGATCGAGACGTACTCCCGATCCATCAGGTCCTCGATCTTCTTCGCCGGGTCGGCGAGGACGACCTCGGAGAGGGGAAGGGCGTCGAGAAGACGCCGGTTTTCGTCGAGGACGCAGACCACGTCCAGAGACTCGGAAGGGACGCCGAATTTCCGGATGTGCTCCAGAGACTCGGCCACGGTCCAGCCGACCCGGACCGCCGCGTAGCCGGGCTCCATCCGGCTGCCGACGGTTCCGGCCGGGGCCGGCGGGCCGATCTTCGGGTTATCTTCGGTCGGCATAGTCCACTCCCGGGGAGGCCGGGGCCGGCCGCCGCCGGCTCAGGATGAACCGGGATCTTCCGGCCTTCAGCCCAGCTTGACCGCGGTCCCGTAGGCGCAGACCTCGAGCACCCTGGGGGAGATCACCGAGACGTCGAACCGGACCTGGACCACCGCGTCCGCCCCCCGTTCCTGACCGTTTTCGACCATCCGGGACAGCGCGGTATCCCTCAGCCGGGTCAGGAGACAGGAATAGTCCTCGAGTTCGTTGGGGGTGGCGGCCGGAGATTGCTTCTCGTCCTCTTTACCCGTATGCCGCAACTCCTCCGACGGGACCAGGCCGACCTCCTCGCCGGTGATGATCCGGGGCGCCAGGGAGACGGCGGAGAGCATCGCCTCCTTGAGCCCGGAAAAGAAACTCTCGCTGACCGGCTTGGTGCCGACCACGTTGCCCCGGACGATCCCCAGGATCTCGCTGATCTTTTTCCCGGGGACGGTATCGACGTTGGTGATAATCATATCTTGCTCCTTCTTCTGTCGGTTGGCGGTTGATTTTCCGCGGCGGACTTCAAGCCCGCCGCAATTTATTCGCGGCGGTGACCAGGATCGCCCGCCGGCTGCCGGCCGCGGGGGTGGTCAGGCTGACCACCGTCCCGGTCAGGGAAACCCGGTCGCCCCGCCAGAGTTCGCCCCGCAGCGCCCCGTGATAGACGACCAGTTCCCGGTCCTCCTCCGGTTTCCCGTCCCTCCGGCGGATCCCGGTCAGGCGGACCAGTGCCGGCAGGTAGAGATTGTGGGTATCGTCGCCGACCGTCCCTTCCAGCTCCACCTCTTCCTCCTCGACCGTCATCGAGAGGTCCAGCAGGGGGACCCGGGCGGGGTCGGCGTAGCGGAAGAAGGGACAGATCAGGGTGTCGGCGTACTGGAAACGGATCGGCCACTCCTTACCCAGTTCGACCACCCGGGAATCCGGGTTCTCGGCGAGGTATCCCCGGATCCGGGCGGCGATCGCCGCGTTCTCCTCCGGGGAGCCGATGAAGACCATATCGATATCGTCCTCGACCAGGCCGTAAGAGAGGGAGCCGGTAACCCCGGTCCGCGCCGGGTCCCAGTCGAGCAGCCGGCAGGTCTTCTCCACCGCCCGGTCGATCCAGGGATGGTCCTCCCGGAGAATCCGCATCGAGCGGACGGCGTCGAAACAGCCCCGGCAGCCGGAGAGGGGAAACCGGACGAAGTGCCGGGCGAAGACCGGCTTCTCCCCCTGGAACTCCTCCAGTTCGGGGGCGACCCGGAACTGGTTGGCCAGCTGGCGGTCGTCGGGGATCATCCGCAGCTCGCCGTCGATGTACTCCCGGTGGGTCCAACCGTACTCGCGGCCGAAGAGGTCGATGTGGCCCCCGGGGAGGGGGTACTTGATGATCATCCCCCAGAAGGCGCCGGGGGGGTGGGAGTAGCCCTCGGCAAAGACGAAACTGTCGTCGCGGCGGAGAAAATAGGTGCTGTCCATCACCGGCCCCTGGAACTCGGAGATCGGGACCAGGAACTTTTCCATTACTCGATCAAATCTATCCCGGGTCATAAGCAATCCTCTGGCGGCCGCGGTTGAAATCCATCGGGGCCATAATATCTTCCCGCCTTGACCGGTTCAACAGTAAATAACCCCCCGGCCGGGATCGGCCTTGCCAGGATGGTTCGGATGGGGGAAGATGGAAATATGAAAACCCTGGCCTGTCTCCTAGCGCTCCTGCTCCCCCTGGCGGCGTCCGGGGAACCCCTCCCCCGCCCGGAAATCCGGCCGGGGACGGTGGTCCGGCTCAGCCAGACCGACGACGCCGGCTACCGGACCGTGGGGGAAGAAACCGGCGGCCCGGGCCTGCTGCTGACCTTCCCGCCGGTAGAGATGGAAACCACCCCCGACCCGGCCATCCGGCTGGCGGGGCGGGTCGAGGACCGGGTGGAGGTTACGGTCAACGGCGATCCCGTCAAGGTGTACCCCGGCGGCTCCTTCGTCGCCCTGGCCCCCCTGGGTCCGGGCGGGAACTCGATCGCCGTCGCCGCCGGCGACGGCCGGGGCGAGACGGTCTATCGCCTGGCGGTCGCCCGGGAGACCCCGAGCCGGGTCCCCGGTCCGGAGCGGGAGGAATTCACCCCCTCCCGCCGGGGGCGGGTCCGGGACCAGGGCGCCCCCCTGCGTTATTTCCCGGGCGGCCCGCGGATCCTCGACCTCCCCGGGGGGACGGCCCTCCGGGTGGACGGGAGGGAGGGAAACTGGCTCCGGGCCAAACTCGGGGGAGGCGTCAGCGGCTGGATCGCCGGCGGCTCGGTGGAGACCGCGGGGGAAGCCGCCCCGGACCCGGCCCGGATCGGCGGTATCTCCTTCGACGCCGAAAAGAAACAGGCCTGGTTCTCCCTGGCCGAACCGGTCCCGGCCCGGGTGGATTACCTCTCCCCCGACGAGCTCGACCTGGTCTTTTTCAACGCCGTCCCCGGCTCGGAGACGATCGACCTCGGCGGCTGGGAGGGGATCTGCCTCCCCGGACCCGCCGGGGACGGGACGACGGTCTTCCGGCTCCGGGGGGGACTGGACTGCCACCGCTGGTCGCTGGAACGGCTCCCCGGGGGGTACCGGCTGAGCTGGGCCGGGCGGCCCCGGAGGACGGACCCGGTCTGCCTCGACCCCGGTCACGGGGGGGACAACCGGGGCGCGGTCAGCCCCGGGGGGGTCACCGAGAAGGACGCCAACCTGGCCCTGGCCCGGGCGGTGGCGGAGGAACTGGAGAGAGCCGGGGTGGAGGCGTTCCTGACCCGGGAGGGGGACCAGACCCTCGGATTGAACGAGCGGATCGAGATCGCCCGGAGGCGGGGGGCGGGGCTCTTTGTCTCCCTCCACCACAACTCGGTCGGGGCCGGGCGCGACCCGCTGGCCGGGACCGGGTACGTGATCTTCTATTACCACCCCCCCGGCCGGGAACTGGCCGGGGAGATCCACCGGGCGCTGGAAACCGCCGGCCGGGAGGGTATCGGGGTCCGCCGGCAGAGCCTGGCCCTGCTCCGCCACTCCGATCTGGTCGCCGCCCTGGTCGAGACCGCCTTCCTCTCCCACCCCGGGGACGAGGCGGAGATCCTCGACCCGGAGGTCCGGAAGACAACCGCCCGGGCGATCGCGAAAGGCATTGGCGAATATCTCGACCGTTGACAACAACCGGCTCTCTTCTTATCCTGTTGCCATAGTCATTATCCATATCCCGTAATTTTTCCGAGGAAAAAGCTTCTAATGAAACTGATCGTCCAGATCCCCTGCCTGAACGAAGAGGCGACCATCGGCACCACCATCCGGGACATCCCCCGGAAAATCCCCGGGGTCGATCAGATAGAGATTTTGGTGATTGACGACGGTTCCACCGACCGGTCTCTGGAGGCGGCCAAGGCGGCGGGCGCCGACCATTTCATCAGTTTCACCAACCGCAAGGGACTGGCCCGCGCCTTTATGGCCGGGATCGACACCGCCCTGGCCAAAGACGCGGACATCATCGTCAACACCGACGCCGACAACCAGTACCGGGGTGAGGATATTCCGGCCCTGATCGCTCCCATCCTCCGGGGGGAAGCCGACATCGTGATCGGAGACCGGGAGGTGGAGACGATTGAACATTTCTCCCCGGTCAAGAAATACCTTCAGAAGCTGGGGAGCTGGGTGGTCCGGAAGCTCTCTCATACCAGCGTCCCCGACGCCGCCAGCGGTTTCCGGGCCTATAACCGGGAAGCCGCGCTCTCGATCAATGTCGTCTCCGACTTCTCCTACACCCTGGAGACCCTGATCCAGGCCGGTACCGGGCGACTGGCGGTCGGTCACGTCCCGGTCCGGACCAACCCCCAGACCCGGCCCTCCCGGCTTTTTACCTCGGTCTTTGACTACCTGAACCGGTCGGTGGCCACCCTGGTCCGGATCTACACGATGTACCAGCCGCTCAAGGTCTTCTCCGCCATCGGGAGCGTCTCCATTTTTCTGGGAACGATCCTGGCCGGACGATTCATCTACTACCTGATCGTGGCCGGGGGGAGGGGCCGGGTTCAATCCCTGATCTTCGCCGCCATCTTCCTGATCGTCGGCTTCCAGATCCTGGTGATCGGCCTTCTGGCCGACACCATCGCTTCCAACCGGAAGCTGACCGAGAACGTCCTCTACCGGGTGAAGAAGCTGGAGAGCCGGAAAGAGGGCGACTGATGCCCACCCCGTCCGGGAAACCGAAGCTGGCATTCGTGGTCAAGTACTACCGGCCGATGCCCCGGCTTTCGGGGATTCTCCGTTTCGTGATCGACCTGGTCGAGCACCTGGAGAAGGAGTACGAGATCCGGGTCTACACCTACCGCTACTCCCCGGAAGTCACGGCCGGGGAGAGATGCCGGAACCACGAGGTCGTCCGCCTGACGGCGCCCTTTCCTTTCCGGGCCGGGGCGGCGATCCGGAAATGGCGGCCCGACCTGGTGGTTTTCGGATCGGGGTTCTGGCGTCCCTGGTTCCTCCTCCCTTACTGGACCCTCTTCCGGCTCGGACTCTTCCGGGGAGGCGCCCCGATCGTTCTGGCCCAGTTCACCAATATGACCGGGAAGCTCTTCTTTCTCCTCCGACTGCTTCTACCCCGCCCGGCGGCGGTGATCGCCCTCACCGCCCCGCTCCGGGAACAGTGGGAAAGAATCCTCCCCGGCCGGATCTCCGTCATCCCTCCGGGGATGGCGATCCCCCCGCGGGAGAAAAAATTCCCCGATCCAACAATTCCCCCCTCCTCCTTCCGGATCGGTTACTTCGGCCACCTCCAGCCCCACAAGGGCCCGGATATCCTGCTGAAAATTTTCCAGGAACTCAACCTCCCGGAAACTGACCTTCTGATCAACGGGGTGGGTGAGATGACGGAGAAACTGCGCCGGGCCGGCCGGGGCTGGAATAATATCACCATCCAGGGGTACGTCCCGGATATCGACCCCTGGCTCCACTCCTGCAAGCTTCTGGTCTTCCCTTACCGCTCCAGTGTCTCCGTCCTCGGTTATTCCCGGGCCGCCCTCGACGGGCTGGCCGCCGGGATTCCCCTGATCGTTACCCCCTCCCCCGCCCTCGCCCCCCTGATCCGGGAGGGCGAAAACGGCTACGTCTGCCGGGACGAGGAGGAGATCAAGGAGAGAATCCGGGCCGTGGCCGGCGACCCCGCCCTCCAGAAGAAGCTCTCCGAAGGCGCCCGGCGGTCGGCCGCGGCGCACGAGATCAGCCGGGTCGCCGGCCTCTGGTCCAACCTGTTGGCGAATTTCCCTGAATAATCCGCGTCAATCATATCCCCCACCCTCGCCAAGCCAGGGTGGCTGTTGATTCCCGAAGGATAAAATACAATGAAGATGGTGAGAGGGACCGCCTACCTGGCCGGGGCCGAGGTGGTCTTCGTGATCTGCGGCTGGATCATCCACGTCGGATCCCGGTGGATTCTCGGGCTGGCCGGTTACGGGACCTTCGGGATCCTCCTCTCCCTGCTCACCCTCTACCGGATCTTTCTCGCCACCGGGGTCAACCGGGCCGTCTCCCGGGCGGTCTCCCGGGAGCCGGAACTCGATCGCTCCATCCGGCGGCAGGCCCTCAGGCTCCAGCTGACCCTGGGGCTGGGCCTGGGGCTGGCGGTCTGGCTGGCGGCGCCGCTGCTGGCGCGAATCTGGGATGACCGGGAATTCATCGGCTACATCCGCCTGACCGCCTTCTTCCTCCCGGTCTTCGGCTTCTACTCAGTCTACCGGGGTGTTCTCAACGGCCATACCCGCTTCGGGGCGGAAGCCCGGGTCTCCATTCTTTATTCCTGTTCCAAGGTCCTGTTCACCTTTCTCTTGATCTTTCTCTTCCGGTTCCTGGGCGGGAATCTCATCTTCGGAGCGATCGGCGGCTACCTGGCGGCGATCCTCGCGGCGGTCTTTCTGGCCCGGGCCTTCTGTCCTCCGCCCGGTCCCGAGCCCGACCGCCGATTCGCCCTGGGAGAGATCGTCGGTTTCGCCTTCCCGGTGGTTCTCTTCTCCTTCATCATCAGCCTGGTCCAGCACCTCGACCTCTATTTTGTCCGGGCCCTGGTCCCGGACGACGCCGAGGTGGCGGCGGGCATCTATACCGCCTGCCAGCAGTTCGCCCGGATCCCCTATATGATTCTTTACTCGCTGAGCCTGACCATCTTCCCCGCCGTCGCCGCCCGGAGCGCGGGCGACGGGGAAGAGGCGGTCACGGCCGGGATGATCCGGCGGGCGCTGCGGGGAGGACTGCTGGTGGTCCTACCCCTGGCCGCCCTGATCGGGGGAACGGCCGCTCCCCTGCTCGGCTGGATCTACGGCCGCCAGGCCGCGGCCGGGGGACCGGCTTTGGAGTTTCTGATCTTCGGGCAGACCCTTCTCTCCTTCCTCCTGGTCCTGGCCACCATCATCACCGCCCGGGGTCGGCCCTGGATATCCTTCGCCCTGGTCGGGACAGTCCTCGGTTTCACCGCCCTCTTCAACTACCTTCTCATCCCCGCGTTCGGGATCCGGGGGGCGGCGGCCGCCACCACCCTGGCCTCCGGACTGGGCGCGGCGGGAGCGGGGCTGATCGTCTTCCGCCTCTTCAAGGCCCTCCTCTCGCCGGCGGCCGCCGGGAAGATAATCGCCGCCTCCACCCTGATCTTCGTCATCGCCCGCTGGTGGGGGCCCGCGGGCTGGCTGATCCCTCCGGTCCTGATCCTGCTGGCCGGGATTTACCTGCTGCTGCTCTTCCTCCTCGGGGAGATCAGGACCGGCGACGGAAAAATCTTTCTCTCCCTCTTCCGGAAACACCCCCCCGACTGAGTCCGGCTCCTTTCCAGTCCGCTATTTCATCGATTTGACCCGTCGCGGAAGGTTGACTCCGGACTTCGAACTTCAAACCCGTAATCTCATTGTCCATTCCCCAATAAAGAATTGACTCTCCTCCCGGGAGCAAGCTAACCTTCTCAACCTGCGAAACCATCAACAGGGCAAGAAAATGAAACTCTCGATCGTCGTCCCGGTCTATAACGAGGAAAAGACCCTGCGGGCTATCCTGGAGAAGATTCTCGCCCAGCCGCAGGAAAAAGAGGTGATCCTGGTCGATGACGGTTCGACCGACGGGACCCGGGAAATCCTCAAGTCCCTCGACCACCCGAAAGTCCGGGTCTTCCTCCACCCGGAGAACCGGGGCAAGGGAGCGGCGCTCCGGACCGGCTTCCGGGAGGCGGCCGGGGATATCGTGATCATCCAGGACGCCGACCTCGAGTACAACCCGGATGAATACGGGGTTTTGGTCCAGCCGATCGAGGACGGGGTGGCCGACGTGGTTTACGGGGCCCGCTTCCTCGGCGGGCCGCACCGGGTCCTCTACTTCTGGCACTACTGCGGGAACAAGCTTCTGACCCTGATCACCAACGTCCTCTTCAACATCAACCTCAACGATATGGAGACCTGCTACAAGGTCTTCCGCCGCGAGGCCCTCCAGGGGGTGGAGATCAAGTCCGACCGGTTCGGTTTCGAACCCGAGATCACCGCCAAGATGGTCAAGTCCGGCCAGCGGATCTACGAGGTCCCGATCTCCTACTTCGGCCGGACCTACGAGGAAGGGAAGAAGATCACCTGGAGAGACGGCCTGGCCGCCCTTTACACCCTGATCCGGTTCCGCCTCTTCGACTGAGCGGGCGGCGGTTGCGCCGGGTGAAGTTTCAGCTTCCCGCCATTCTTTTCCGTTCTCCCGCCCGGTCCGGCAGAGGTCGCGGTTCGTTCCGCCGCCGGCCCCGCCGGATTTAATTCTTGACTCCGGAGGAATTCCGGTTATTTTCCCGGGGTAAGGTAATATCCCCACCCGAAGGAGTATTATATGCGCGAAGTGATCGAAAAAATGCGGCAAAACCCGAAGTTTCCCCGCTTTCTCCGGCCGGTCGACACCTCGACCGATTTCCGCGACGCCACCTATTTTCTCCGGAACGACGGCACCCTGGTCTTCTCCGAAGGTTACTACCACGGGATCGAAAAACCGGCGGAAGAGAGGGAGGTCCTCTCTCACATCGTCTTCGTTCCCTGGAACGAGAAGAAACCGGGACCCGACTATTCCCGGAAGGATATCTTCGGCCGGCTCTACGAGAACATCACCAAGGAGATTATGGTCAACAACCCGCTCGACCGCTTCTACCCGCTCCAGCTCGAGCGGTACATCGAGATCGATCCCACCCAGCGGGATAAACGACGGCCGGTTTACGGGCAGTACAAGTCCCTGGTCCCGGTGGCCGACCTGATCGGGTCTTTCCCGACCCGGAACTCCCTGAAGGCGATCATCGAGAAGGCCGACGAGGAAAAATCCGCCGACAACATCCGGATCGTGACCGAGCACACCGCCGACCTCCTGGAGATCGACCCCGGGCAGATCGGGATCTCCGGCTCGCTCTCCCTGGGGACCTACGACGACCCCCACGACGTCGATTACGTCATCTACGCCCCGGCCGCGGAAGTCAAGCGGATGGTACGGTTTATGCAGAAACTGACCGACAGGGACGAGACCCGCCGGGTCCGGGAGTTCGGGAAGTACTGGCCGATCCGGTTCTGGGATTGGGCGGGGGGGGAGAAGTTTATGATCTGCCCCTTCTTCTCCTACCTCGACCCGGAACAGGCCCCCCTGCGGAACTTCGACTGCGAGGACCTGGGCGAGGCCCTGATCACCGGGCGGATCGTCGACGACACCCACAACGCCTTCAACCCCACCTACCTGCTCGTCGACGAAGTCAAGCTCGAAGGGCGGGACTGCCCGGATATCAGCCGGCTGATCCTCTACCACGGCGGGGAACGGGGCGACTGGCGGGAGGGTTACCGCTTCCGGGCGAGGGGCAACCGGGTCCGGATCGCCGCCTACCGGATGGAAGACGGGGAGAGAAAACCCCGGGAAGAGTTCGAGGCGCTGCTGGTGAACAATCTCGACCAGGTCGCCCGGATCGATTGAAGCGACAACCAGGTCTTACTGACGGGGGTTGAAATTGACGACCGACTTTCACAACCGGGTAATCGATAACGACAAGTTCCGGGACTTCGTCCTCCCGATGGAGGAGTTGAAGCTGATCCGGGACGCGATGATCTTCGTCCACAAAAGCGGCCTGCTGCTCTTTTCCGAGGGCTATTACCACCCGCCGGGGAAACTGATCTGCAATATCGTCTACATCCCCGACCCGGAAGGGGAGAAGGAGATCTTCGGCCTCCCCTACCGTTCGATCATCAAGACGGAGGAGGACGGGGAGGAAGCCTGGATCAACTACGAGGCCCAGCTGGAAATCTACCGGGAGCTGGCCCCCGAATCCCAGGTCGATAAACCCCCCTTCGCCCGCTTCAAGTGCCAGTTCGACCTCGCCGACCTGATCGGTTTCGTCGATCACCGCCGCTCGCTGAAGAAAGCCCGGGGGCTCTCCCCCCAGATCGACGACGCCATCCGCAACGTCGCCGGGATGCTGAAGATCCACCCCGACACCATCGGGGTCACCGGCTCGCTGGCCCTGGGCAACCTGAAGACCGCCCACGACTACGACCTGGTCTTCTACGGCACCGTCGCCGAGGGCTGGGAGATCGTCGACCAGATCTACCGGATCGTCGAGGACCCCAAACGGCAGGTCTACGAGATGGGGATGCTCTGGGCGATCCGCTTCTACGACGACTGGGGTAATATGATCTGCCCCTTCTTCTCCTACACCGACCCCGCCGAGATCCCCCTGAAGGATTTCTCGATGGAGATGGAGCAATCCGGGATCGAGATCACCGGGACCGTGGTCAACGACCGCCACACCTTCTATATGCCCTCGGTCTTGAGACTGGCCGAGGCCGCCGTCCCCGGCCGCGGGGAGATGACCGAGCTGGGCCTGATCCTCTACCACGGCGGGCTGCGGGGCGAGTACCAGGTCGGCGACCGGGTCCGGGCCCGGGGGGACCTGGTAAGAGTGACCACCCCGGAGGAGAGCTACCCGGCTCTGCTCTCCACCAATCTGACCGACTCGCGGAAGGCGGAGGGTGGTGGGGAATAGGGAATAGGGAATAGGGAATAGTAAGCAGTGAGCAGTGAGCAGTGAGCAGTAAGCAGAAAACTGTTAGTGAAGATTCGCGAAGATTCGTGGTTCCAATAACGGGGGAGAGGCGGGGGGAAAGACAGTAAGCAGTAAGCAGTGATCAGTAAACTGTGGAGAAAGAATGAACAAGACCCCGGAATGCACCCCCCTCCAGCTCGCCCTCTGCCAGCTCGACCGGGTAGCGAAGAAGATCAAGCTCGACCCCTGTATCCACGAGAAGCTCAAGCATCCCAAGACCATCCTGATCGTCTCGGTCCCGATCAAGATGGACAACGGGAAGCTGGAGGTCTTCACCGGCTACCGGGTCCAGCACAACATCGACCGCGGCCCCTCCAAGGGCGGGATCCGCTTCCACCCCGACGTCTCCCTGGACGAGGTCCAGGCGATGGCGATGTGGATGACCTGGAAATGCGCGGTGATGGGGCTGCCCTACGGGGGGGCCAAGGGCGGGGTCTGCTGCGACCCGAAGAAGCTCTCCGACCGGGAACTGGAGAAGGTCACCCGCCGCTTCACCACCGAGATCACCCCCTTCATCGGTCCCCGGAAGGACATCCCGGCCCCCGACGTCTATACCAACCCCCAGACGATGGCCTGGATGATGGACACCTTCAGTATGCACTCGGCCCACGCCGTCCCCAGCGTGGTCACCGGCAAGCCGCTGGAAATCGGCGGCTCCTACGGCCGGAACGAGGCCACCGCCCGGGGCTGCGTCTTCGCGGCCGAGGAGTTTATGCGCTTTCGGGGCAAGGATATCCGGGAGAGCACGGTGGTAATCCAGGGCTACGGCAACGCCGGGGCCTTCGCCCACAAGATCGCCCAGGCCGAGGGGGCGAAGGTGATCGCCGTCTCCGACAGCAAGGCGGGCATAACCAACCCCGAGGGGCTCGATTACGAAGCGGTCTCCGCTTTCAAGGAAGAGACCGGTTCGGTGAAAAACTTTCCCGGGGCGAAGAACATCACCAACCGCAAGCTCCTGGAACTGGAGTGCGACCTCCTGATCCCGGCGGCGCTGGGCAACCAGATCACCGCCGAAAACGCCCCCCGGATCCGGGCCGGCCTGATCGCCGAGGCGGCCAACGGCCCCACCACCGAGGAGGCCAACATCATCCTCCACCGGAGGAAGATCCCGGTCATCCCCGACATCGTCGCCAGCGCCGGGGGGGTGGTGGTGAGCTGCTTCGAGTGGGCCCAGAACCTGATGGGCTACTTCTGGACCGCCGAGGAGGTGAGCACCCGCCTTAATGACGTTATGTCCCTGGCCTGCCGGCGGGTCTGGGATATTTCCCGGGAGAAGAAGATCGACCTCCGCCTGGCCGCCTACATCGTCGCCGTCAGCCGGGTGGCCGAGGCCGCCCGCCTCCGGGGCATCTACCCCTGATCCCCGCCACGAGTTTTGAACCGCAAAGTCGCAAAGGACGCAAAGGCACGCAAAGAAAAATTTAAGAGTTTCAATTCGAAAACATCAGGCCGGTTCGATACTCAAAGTAACGCCGAACCTTAATGTCTCTCAAAATATAACTGAAATACTTCTTGGCGTTTTCTGATTCTTTGCGGTGACTACCTTTCTTTCAGAAATTTTCTTATCGTTGCAACATCCAATATAATTCCGGGTCGCCGATACAGTCGGCAATAAAACTCCAAAATCTCTCTGCGTTCCTCTGCGTTCTCTGCGACTTTGCGGTGAAGTATTTTCAGGTTCAGCCGGGGCCGCAATCCAGGCAGCTCTCCAGGTAGGGCACGCCTTCCCGGAATCGTTCGAGCTCGATGTCGAAACCGTCGACCACGGCCAGGGCCGGGGTCTTCTTCCCGTCCTTGACCAGGTTGACCAGACGGCCCTTGATGTGGAGCCTCAGGCCCTCGCGGAACTCGCCCCGGACCGCCCCGTCGTAAACTATCATCCGGATGTCGTCGGCCGGTTTCCCGTCGAGATAGACGTTCTCGAGATCGATCACCACCGGGACGTAGAGGGAGTGGCGATTGTCGGCCACCGTCCCGTAGGCCTCGACCCCCTCCCGGACCAGCTCCACCCCGCAGTCGCGGACCGGGGCGTCGAGGAGGTTGTGGTAGACGTAGAAGGTGCAGACCTCCTCCCGGTCGACGTAGATCTTCAGGGGCCAGAACTTGCCGTACTCCACCACCTGGTGTTCCGGCTTGCTGTAAACGATCCCCCAGAGCTTCCGGACCACCGCCAGGTTCTCCTCCGGGGTCCCGAAGAAGACCAGGTCGATGTCGGCCCCCTGCCGGCCCAGGGCCGAGGAGCCGGTGATCCCCAGCCGCTCCAGCGGGACCTCGAAGAGTTCCGAGGTCATCCGGACCACCTGGTCGACCCGGGGGTAATGGGCCATCACGTATCTCAGGGCCTCCCGGTCGTTGAAGTAGCCGACGAAGCTCTCCCGGGGAAAGGCGACCTGGTACTCGGCCAGGATCAGCTTATGGGAGTCGGGGGGGAGGTCGGGGAAGAGCCGGTAGAGCTTGCCGATCTGGTCCCGGTGGGAGACGTAAACCTCCTTTCCGTTCCGGATCTCCTTGACGATGCTGGCGTACCTCCGGCCGTGGATGTCCTTCTCCCCGTCGGGGTCGGGATAGTAGATCAGCTTTCCGACCACCTTGTCCTCCGGGTGCCAGTAGCCCTCGGTATAGACGAAGCTGCCGTCGGAGCGCATCAGGTAGGTGGTGTCGAGCGGCCCGAGCTTCAGATCCGACATCGGCCGCAGAAGTTCCCCGATCACTTCATCGAACTTATCAGCCATTTGACTCTCCCTTTTTTACCGCGGATTGAACCAGTATTTACCCCCCCGCCTCGGCCCCTTTTTTAACCACGAATCTTCACGGATCCGCACTAATCCCTGCCTCGCCTCGCCCTCTTTATAGTCCACGGATTACACGGATTATTTTCCACTCCCCACTGCCTACTCCCCACTGCCCATTAGAACCGGATTCCAAAACTGGCTTCCGGGCCGCGGATATCCGGGGCGCTCTCGATCTGGATATACCGGTAACCGACCCGGAACGCCGCGCCGCCGAGGTTGAGGAGCAGCCCGGCCCGGTAATCTCCGAAGGCGGTCCCGTGAATTTTGGAGTAGCGGAGGCTGATATCGAGCAGCAGGGGGTCGAAGAGAAGGAACTCCCCGGCGACGTGAATCCCGCCCCCGTCATAGGACTTCTCCCCCCAGAGCCCGGCGTAGCCCAGGCCAATATCGATGATGGCCCGGTCCTCGATATAGGAGGAGATCGAATAGCTGAGGTAGTAGAGGTTGAGATAGTCGTTCCCGCCGGCAACTCTTTCCCGGAACCGGGTAAAATCCGCGTGGACGGTTCCGACCGGGGTCCGGGCCCGGGCGGCCAACCCGAAGCCGTCGAGATCCCCGCCGACGTCGTAGAGGTAACTGAACGCCGAGTAAATGCTCCAGCCCGGGTTCAGACCCACCACCCCCGAGTAGGAGTCCAGCAGGGTCCGGTATTCCGAAGCGGCAGCAGGGGTGCCGAAGACGAAATAGGCCGAAGAATCGGAGGGGAAAAAGTCGCCGGACGAGAGATCCCCGGATTGGCTGTAGAAAGGCTGATAACCCTTCTTGTCCCTTTCCCGGCGGGGTCGGGAGACTTCCTCCTCGATCTGTTTCAGCCTTCCCGCGTAGGGACCAGGGGGGCCCGCCAAAAAGAAACCGGGGAGAATAACCAGCCAGCAGACCTTTCTCCGAAGTTCCATCATATTCTTCTTATCGCAACCCGGATAACCCCGGGGAAATTCACTTCCCCCGGGAATGTTTTACCACGTAGGCGTAAAAATCCAGCTCGTCGGCTCCCAGACCCCGCTGGTAGATATAGCTGGAGGCGAGGAAGGAGGCGAAGACTGCCCGGAGGTAGTTCTCGGGAACCCGCTTGAGGATCGTCTCCAGGCCGATTTTTTTCAACAGCGAAGGGGGAGAGTGGCGGCGGACGATCGCCTCCCGGAGCGATCTCTCCTCGAACAGGTTCGAGGCGGCGATCTGGTCGGCGACCCGGTTGATCTTGTCGCTCAGCCGGTCGGAGAGGATGGAGATCGGCTCGCCGCCGCCGCGGTGTTCCCGCCAGAGGACCTTGAACTCGGCGGCGGCGTTTCTCTTGATGATATCGAGGATATCGGCGACGTATCTCTTCCGGAAGGCCGGCTCGTCACCGCCGGCCGGGACGGCCATCAGCTCTCCGTACTCCCGGTCGGTCAGGGCCAGCGAGACCAGGACCTCGAGCGAGGAGGAGGTCACCCCGCCCTTGTTGGCCGAGGCGTCCTTGAAGAGGACCGCCCCCTGCTCCTCCAGCCGGAGCCGGGCCTCCTGGGTGATGAAGAGGTTGGCCCCCTCGACGATGATCCCCGCCCGGGGGCGGCCCTCCCCGTCGAGAAAATCCCGCCAGTTGTTGATCGTGATCGCCCGGGGCCTCCCCCCGCAGGGGACGAAGAGGTCGGCCTTCAGGCCGGGGTGGAAGTGGAAACGGTTCCGGAAATCGGTCCCGTTGGCGACCAGCGTCCCGTCGGGGAGGCGGACGTCCCGGTCCTCCACCCCGACCAGGAACCCCCCGGAGGAGAGTTTCTCCCGGCGGAAGTTGCCGATCGGCTCCCGCCGGCGGGCCAGGCGCCTGAGCTCCCGCCGGTCGAGCCCGGCGGGGTCATAGGCCACCCCGGAGCCGTCGATCACCGCCAGGGTCCGGTCGCGGGAGACCAGGATCTCGTTGGAGCCGAGGTCGCCGTCGGGCCCGCCGGTCTGGAACTTGGTGACCTTCGCCTCCTTCAGTCCCAGGGCCTTCAGGGTCTCCAGCACGTACTGGTGGACCCCCCGGGTGGTCATCCCGTAGGTGTCGTGGGGGACCCCGCCCCGGGAGGGGCTCTTCCCGGTGGTGAAGGACCGCCACCGCCGGTAACCCCGGGTCCGGGCGTAGCCGGAGGCCCAGTCCATCATCTCCGCCGTCCCCTCGTCCGGACCGAGAAAGAGAATCTCCTCTTTCTCATAATAATCGACGATCTCCGGATGGGGGAGGAGCAGCAGGTCGAGGAGGCCGTCGACGTAGTGCCGGAAGAGGCTCCTCCCGGCGGCGGCGTAATCCAGGGTGGGGAGGATCGTCCCCTTCGCCCCCCCCTCGGGGATATCCTTGTTCTTCCGCTGCTGGGTCAGGGCCAGGTGGTAGTTCTCGTCGAAGATGAAGTCGGAGTTGCGGTCGTAGTCGGCCTGGGTCGGCGAGCAGACCAGGCGGATCCCCCCCCGGGCGATATCCCGGAAACGGACGTGAAACCCCCGGAACCCCTTGCCGATCAGGAAGAAGATCCCGTAGGGCTTCTCGGGATAGTCGACCGGGTTGAGGAATCCCGGGTCGAGGCGGAAGGCCAGGCAGACCTTCTCCCGGGTGAAGAAGTTGGTCTTGAGGATCGCCCGGTTGAAGGCGATGATCGCCTCGAGGATATGGACCGAGATCTCCGAGGATACCGTCTCCTCGATCTTTTTCCGGGCCCGGGCCAGGTGCCGGTTGGTTTTCGTCACCGTCTCCCGCCGGGGGAAGAACCGGTGGAAGAAGTCGTGGAAGAGGTCGAGGACGATCTCCCGGTGCTCCAGGACTGTATGGACCACCCGGTCCTCGTGGTAGGTGTCCTTGGCCAGGTGGGTCTTGAAGAGATTGAGGGTGCCGAGGAGTTCCGGCTTGCCGGCCAGTTCTTCGGCCAGGGTCGCGTACTCCTCGGTATAGGAGGTGAGGAACTGGTGGGCGAAGGCGGCGGCGGACGACGCGTACATCTTCTCCTCGGCGCTGAAATCCCCGGAAAAAAATAGTTCGGCCAGGGGACCGGAGGAGATCATCGCCGCCATCGAGATGTCCTGGAAGAGCCGGTCGAGTTCCAGCCGGTCCTGGAGGCGGTCGAGGTAGAAGGAGAAGATGGTGGTCCCGTCGGCGAAGGGCTCGACGTACTCCCGGTTTATGTGGGCCCGGTGCTTCTTCAGGATAAAGGTGTAGTTGACCACGAACCCCCGGGCGGCGTCCCGGCCCATCCCGACCATTATCCGGGTCTCGCCGGTTTTCGGCAGCTGGGAGAAGGCGATCCGGGGGATATCCGAGTCCCGCATCCGCTGCCAGATCTTCCGGTAGCGGGCCACGGTGGCCCGGGGGGAGGTCTCGAGAAACTCCTTCGAGCAGTTCCGGGTGAAGTCCCGGCGGTCATCCCCGGCCCGGGGGTCGAAGTGGGGACGGGCGGCCGCGTAAAACCGGAGCGGGTAGCCCCGGCAACGGTAGCTCTGGAGGCGGAAGAGGGGGTACTGGGCCTCGATCCGCTCCTTCAGGGAACGGATCTGGTCGTAGTCGTCCTCGACCATATAGGTCCCGCTCTCGGCCCGCTCGCTGACGAACTCGGTCGAGACCGGACGGCCGCCGCTGT
>PWXJ01000050.1 GCA_003561965.1 PVC group bacterium | reverse complement strand
TCGCGCTTCGACACCTCGACCCCGGCCGAAGAGATGTACGCCCTGACCTGGTCGAAGGTGATGGAGCTGATGGCCCAGAACAAGCAGCAGACGATCTGGAACGAGATCATCCGGGCCTACCAGAACCTGGAGGGGAAACACGACTTCATCCTCTGCGAGGGGACCGACTTCAGCTCCTCCTCCACCACCTTCGAGTTCGACATCAACGCCGAGATCGCCGATATGCTCGGCATCCCGGTCCTCCTGGTGGCCACCGCCGACGAGAAGACCCCCGACCAAACCCTCCAGGCGGTCGAACTCGCCCACAGCTCCCTCTCCCGGAAGGGCTGCCGGATCGTCTCCACCATCATCAACCTGGTCCACCCGGAAAAGCGGGAGGAGCTGGCCCGCTACCTGGAGTCGTCGGGACGTCCGGTCGATAACTGTTCGCTCTGCCTGCTCCCCTACGATACCCTGATGGCCGCCCCCACCCTCCAGGAGATCGCCGACAGCCTCCAGGCCGAGAAACTCTACGGGGGCGATCTTTACGAGGAGCACGTCTACCACTACCTGGTGGCGGCGATGCAGCTGCAGAATATGCTCGAGCATATCCAGTACGGCTCCCTGATCATCGTTCCCGGCGACCGGATCGACGTGGTGATCGGCTGTCTGGCCGCGGTCGTCTCCCGGACGATGCCTTACATCTCGGGGATCATCCTCACCGGGGGTTTCAAGCCCGAGGGCCGGGCGAAGCAGATGATCGAGGGGATGCACGTCACCGTCCCCATCCTCTCCGTCCCCGAGGAGACCTACCAGGCCACCCGGCGGGTCACCTACACCCCGAGCGGGATCTCGCCCCGCGACGAGCGGAAGATCACCCAGGCCCTGACCCTCTTCGAGGAGAACGTCGACTCCTCCCAGCTGGCCGGGCGGATCTTCCGTTCCGTCCCCGGCGGGGTCTCGCCGAAGATGTTCGAGTACCGCCTGATCTCCCAGGCCCGGCTCCACAAGCAGCGGATCGTGCTCGCCGAGGGGGAGGAGGAGCGGATTCTCCAGGCGGCGGAAAACCTGCTCAGCCGGAAGGTGGTCGATATCATCCTTCTCGGGGACCCGGACGCGATCGCCGCCAGGTCCTCCCGGCTCGGCCTCCGCCTGGAGGAAGCGACGATCGCCAATCCCCTCGACTCTCCCCACTTCGCCGAATTCGTCGAGATTTACCGGGAGCTGCGGAAACACAAGGGGGTAACCGAGGAAGCCGTCCGGGACGCGATGCGGGACCCCTCGCTCTTCGGGACGATGATGGTTTACCGGGGCGAGGCCGACGGGATGGTCTCGGGGTCGATCCACACCACCGAGAACACCATCCGGCCGGCCCTGCAGGTGATCAAGGCCCGGCCCGGTTTCTCGATCGTCTCCAGCGTCTTCTTTATGTGCCTTCCGGGCCGGGTCCTGGTTTACGGGGACTGCGCCATCAATGCCGACCCCACCGACGAGCAGCTGGCCGAGATTGCCCTCAGTTCCGCCGGGACCGCCCGCGACTTCGGGATCGAGCCCCGGGTGGCGATGCTCTCCTACTCCAGCGGGGAGTCGGGGAAGGGCGCCGACGTCGACAAGGTCCGGCGGGCGACCCGGCTGGCCCGGGAACTGGCCGCCGATCTCGACCCCGATCTCCTGATCGAGGGGCCGATGCAGTACGACGCCGCCGTCGACCCCGGGGTGGCCCGGCTGAAGATGCCGGACAGCAAAATCGCCGGCAACGCCACCGTCCTGATCTTCCCCGACCTCGACACCGGGAACATCACCTACAAGGCGGTCCAGCGTTCGGCCGGGGTGATCGCGATCGGTCCGATCCTCCAGGGGTTGAAAAAACCGGTCAACGACCTCAGCCGGGGCTGCGCCGTCCCCGATATCGTCAACACCGTCGCCATCACCGCCATCCAGGCTCAGGCGGCCCGGGACGCGGCCGGGTGAGATGGCCGCCCCCGAACTTGTCCGCCACCGTCTCCCCCGGCCCTTCCCCCGGCCGGTTTTGGCCCTGGGCGGGGACCAGAAGAGCCGTTTCGGGCTGGCCCGGGGAAGGGAGTTCCTGGCCGGCCCCGACTTCGGCGACCTGAGTTCCCCGGAGAACCTGGCCGCCTACCGCGAGGCCCTGCTGGCGGCCTGCCGGGCGGAGAAGTTCATCCCCCGGGTAGTGGCCCGCGACCTCCACCCCTCGGCCGCCGGTTTCCGGCTCGCCCCCGAACTGGCCCGGTCCTTTTCTCCTCCGGCCGGCGTTTACGGGGTCCAGCACCACCACGCGCATCTGGCGGCGGTCCTGGCCGAACACGGCCGGACCGGGGAGGCGATCGGGATTATCTGGGACGGGACCGGCTACGGTCCCGACCGCGCGGCCTGGGGGGGAGAGTTCCTGATCGGCGGTCCCGCTTCCTTCCGGCGGGCGGCCCACCTCGAGTACGTCCCGCTGCCGGGCGGGGAGAAGGCGGTCCGGGAGCCCTGGCGGATGCTCTTCGCCTATCTCCACCGCTGCCGCCGGCTCGACGCCTTTCCTCCCCCGGGCCGGAAGGGACCGGGCCGGGCGGAACTGGAACTGCTGGAGGAGATGATCGGGAAGGGGATCAACTCCCCCCCCACCTCGAGTATGGGAAGGCTCTTCGACGGGGTCTCCGCCCTGCTCGGGACCGGCTGGGACAATCCCGGTCCGGCGGCCGCCGCCCGGGCCCTGGAGGCGGCCGCCGCCGGGGGAGATTTCCCCCCCTATCCTTTCTCCATCGACCGGGAAACCCGGCCCTGGAGGATCGGGCTTTGCCCGCTCTTTTCCGCCCTGCTCGAGGACCTGGCCGGTTCCCGTCCCCGGGGGGAGATCGCCGCCCGGTTCCATTCCACGGTGGTCGCGATCGGCCTGGAGACCGCCCGCCTGCTGGTCCGGGAGACCGGCCTGAGGGAAGTGGTCTTGAGCGGCGGGGTCTTTTACAACCGCCGGGTCCGGGAAGGCCTGGCCGCCGCCCTGGCCGGGGAAGGCCTGCGCCCGCTGCTGCCCCGCCGGATCGAGGTCGGCGACGGCGGTCTCGCCCTCGGCCAGGCCGCCGCCGCGGCCGGTTCAACAGCCCCCTCGCGAAAAGGGTCAAAATAGGGTAGTATAAACAGAATTCAGAATTCAGAATTCAGAATCCGGGATGCAGGCCCGCTGTTTCAGACTCCTGAATTCTGCAAACAGACCCCCGCGGCCTTGCCTGTCCGCCGTAGCTTTAGCGAAGGCGGGCGCCGCGGGTGAATGAGTTCATAAGTTAACCGGACAGTTTTGTGTATCAGACCCCCGCGGCCTTGCGCCGCGGGTGAATCAGTTCAGAAATTATTGAGACTATTCCTCCATTCATATGTGCTTGGCGGTTCCAATGAAAATCATCCGGGTCGAGGGCGATACCGCCCGGGCCTCCCTCTCCGGTCTCGAGCAGGAGATCGACGTCCGCTTTCTCGACGACCCCCGCCCCGGCGACTACGCCATCGTCCACGCCGGTTTCGCCATCGACAAGCTCGATCCGGAGGAGGCGAAGAAGACCCTGGATCTCTTCCGGCAGCTCTCGGCGGAAGGCCTGACCCCGCCCTCCGGCCCCCTGCCGCCGGAAAAATAACCAGGCGCGCCGTGAATTCCCCGCGTTTAAATACCGCGAACTTCCGGGACCCGGACCGGGCCGCCCGGCTGGCGGAAGAGATCCGCCGCCTGGCCGGCGACCGCCCGCTCCGGCTGATGGAGGGCTGCGGGACCCACACCGTGGCCATCGCCCGGGCCGGCCTGAAGAGCCTCCTCCCGGAGGGTATCCGCCTGGTCTCCGGCCCGGGTTGCCCGGTCTGCGTCACCCCCCAGGAGACGATCGAGAGGATGATCGCCCGGGCCAAGCAGCCGAAAACGATCCTGGCCACCTTCGGCGATATGCTGAAAGTCCCCGGGACCTCCTCCTCCCTCCGGGAGGAAAAATCCCGCGGGGCCGACGTCCGGATCGTCTATTCCCCGCTCGAGGCTCTCCGGCTGGCCCGGGAAAACCCGGGAAAGCGGGTGGTCCTTCCGGCGGTCGGTTTCGAGACCACCCAGCCGCCGGTCGCCGCCGCCGTCATCGAGGCGGAAAGATCCGGGCTTGATAACTTCTATATCATCCCGGCCGGGCGGTTGATCCCCCCGGCGCTGGAACTTCTCTGCGGCGACCCGGAGACCCGGATCGACGGCCTGATCTGCCCCGGGCACGTCTCGGTGATCATCGGCCTCGAGCCCTACCGGGATCTGGCCCGCCGCCGCCGGGTCCCCTGCGCGGTGGCCGGGTTCGAGCCGGTCGATATCCTGGGGGCGGTGAGGGAACTGGTCCGGATGGCGGTCTCCGGCGAGTCCGGGGCGGTCAACCTCTACCCCCGGGCGGTCCGGGAGGGGGGCAACCCGAAAGCCCGCCGGACGGCGGCGGAGGTCTTCCGGCCGGTTGACGCCGCCTGGCGGGGGCTGGGGGTGATCCCGGCCGGCGGGGCCGGGCTCCGGGCGAGATATCACCGTTTCGATATCGACCGGGCCGACCCGGTCGAAATCCCTCCGGCCCCCGCCGACCCGGCCTGTATCTGCGGCCGGGTCCTCCGGGGCGCCGCCGACCCGGCCGACTGCCCCCTCTTCGGGTCGGGGTGCGACCCCTCCCGCCCCCGCGGCCCCTGTATGGTCTCGGCCGAGGGGGCCTGCGCGGCCTGGCACCGTTACGGGGTAAAGGGATAGTCCGATGAAACCGGAGACGACCATCACCCTGGAAGCGGGCGGCGGGACCCGGTCCGGTCGGGACCTGGTCGAGAAGACCGTTCTCCCCCGGTTCACCAATCGTTTTCTCCGCTCCCTACCCGACGCCGCCGTCCTTCCCCCGCTCCCCGGGCGGCCGGCCTTCACCACCGACTCCTTTGTCGTCTCCCCGCTCTTCTTTCCCGGGGGAGATATCGGCAAACTGGCGGTCTGCGGGACGGTCAACGACCTGGCGGTGGCCGGGGCGAGACCGCTCTACCTCTCCTGTTCCCTGATCATCGAGGAGGGGCTGCCGGTCGCGGTCCTGGAGAAGGTCCTGGCCTCGATGGCCCGGACCGCCGGGCGGGCCGGGGTCCTGGTCGTGACCGGGGACAGCAAGGTGGTGGAGCGGGGCGCCGCCGACGGTCTCTACATCAACACCGCCGGGATCGGGGAGGTCCCGGAGGGGGTCGAACTATCCCCGGACCGAATCCGGGAAGGGGACGCGGTGATCGTCAGCGGGCCGCCGGGGGAGCACGGTCTGGCCATCCTGGCCGCCCGGGAGGGTCTGGCGATCAGCCCGCAGCTGAAGAGCGACTGCCGCCCGCTCCACCGGCTGGCCGGGGCGATGACCGCCGCCGGGGACGGGCTGCGGTTTATGCGCGACCCCACCCGGGGCGGGCTGGCGGCGGTCCTCAACGAGCTGGTCGAGGGCGGCGGGATCGGGATCGAGATCGAGGAGAAACTGATTCCCCTTAAGGGTAAGCACCGGGCGGCCCTGGAGATCCTCGGCCTCGACCCCCTCGCCCTGGCCGGGGAGGGGGTTCTCTGTGCCGTGGCCGCTCCCGATCTGGCGGGAGAGCTGATCGAAACGATGAGGAAACATCCCTCCGGGAAACGGGCCAGGGTGATCGGCCGGGTGACCGGGAGCCCTCGGGGAGAGGTGATCCTGGAGACCGCCGCCGGGGGCCGCCGGATCCTCGACCGCCCCCCCGCCGACCCCGTCCCCCGGATATGTTGATTGAAAGCGAACCCGATCTGTCCGACACGCCCGGAAGTATAAATAGGTTATGTATTCATTTTCAGAAGACAGAATCAGCCCGGCGGTGATCTGGGCCGCGGCGGCGGCTTCGCTGTTGATCCACGTCCTGCTGGTCGCCGGGCTCCAGGTCTGGCTCTTCGCCCCCCGGGAACCGGGCTTCCTGGAACCGCCCTCCCGGCGGGTGGCCCTCCGGTTCGTCGACTCCCCCGAGCGGATCGAGCCGGTCGAGGAAGTCCCGCCCACCGACCTGATCTCGGACCGCTCCAGCCTGGCCCAGGATATGATCCCGGACCGGTCCGAGGTGGACGAATCCCCCCGGGCGGTGGGGATCGCCCCGACCGAGAGCGTCCGGAAGGAGCCCTCCGGCGAGCCGAGGCCGGTCGAGGCGCCCCCCCGCGAGGAAGTCCCGGAGCGGGACCTGGCCGAGGGCGTCGGAGTTCCCGAGGAGCCGGCGGAACCCGTCGAACGGATCGCCGCCGCCCCGGGCACGGAGAGCCCGATAACCGGCCGCGGCCCCGACAGTTATTACTCCCCGGAAGAGGACAGCCCCGAAGGCCGGGCCAGGATACTGAAGCAGATCTCCTACAATATGCGCTCGACCGAGGTCGGGCGGTATATGGCCCGGCTCACGCCCCGGGTGACCAATCTCTGGCACTTCAACGTCCGGCAGGGCACCTTTTTCGTCCGCTCGGAGAGGACCGACGTCCTGTTCAAGATTATGCCCGACGGCTCGGTCGGGGAGATGATGGTCAACCGCCACGACGGCCCCGACCTGGAGATGCGCTACGGGCTCAACGCCATCGAGATGGCCCAGCCGTTCGAACCGCTCTCCCAGGAGATCCTCGACTACGTCGAGGACGACGGTCTCTGGCTGCAGTTCAACTTTCGTTACCGGTGGTAAATCCGCCGCCGCCCGGCCGATTAAGCTGTTGTCGGCACCGGCCGGATCGGTTAGGGTTAACGGTTTGCCGCAACCCAACAAACCGGAGAAAATATTGAGATGATTCAACTCCTGGCCCGCGGGGGCTACACGATGATCCCGATCCTCTTCTGCTCGATGGTCTCCCTGGCGGTGATTATCGAGCGGGCCTTCAGCCTCCGGTCCGGCCGGGTCCTGCCCACCCCGCTGCTGGAAGAACTGGCCCGGTCCGGCCGACCGCTGGAAGAGCTGGCCGGGAAGGTGAAGAACGAGCGGGGGGTCCTGGCCCGGGTCCTGGCGGACGGGCTGGAGAACCGGTCGGCCGGGATGGAGCAGAACCGGGAGGTCCTCCAGGCCTCCGGGAAGGCGGCCGCCTCCCGGCTGGAGCGGGGCCTGACCCTGCTGGAGATTGTGGCCGTGATCTCCCCCCTGCTCGGGCTGCTGGGAACGGTGATCGGGATGGTCCAGGTCTTCGACGTGATCTCCGAGATCGGGGCCGGCCACGCCCGGGCCCTCTCCGGGGGGATCTCCCAGGCCCTGATCTCGACCATCGCCGGCCTGGTAGTGGCGATCCCGGCCCTGATCGCCCACAGCGTCTACAGCCGGAGGGTGGACAAACTCCTGATGGGGATCGAGGGGGCGGTTTCCCGCCTGCTCCTCCGGCTCTATCCCCGGGGCGAGCGATGAGAAAGGACCGGAGAAGGAACAAGATCGTCATCAACATCACCTCTTTGATTGACGTAATCTTCCTGCTCCTGATATTTTTCCTGGTCACCTCGACCTTCTCCGAGCAGCCGGCCCTGCGGATCGACCTCCCCCGGGCCGCCTCCTCGGGGATCGCCCGGAGGGAGGAGATGGTCCTCTCGGTCACCCGGGAGGGGAATTTCTTTCTCGACCAGGAACCGGTCGAGCGGGGCCGTCTCCCGGAGCTGCTGGCGGCGGGCGCCCGGGGGAGGGAGGAACCGACCCTGGTCCTGAAGGCCGACCGCCAGGTCACCTACGGGCTGATCGTCGAGCTGATGGACATCTCCCGGCGGGCCGGGCTGGAGAACATCGTCGCCCTGACCGCCGGCGAGGGCCGGACCCCCGGTGACGAAGACCTCCTCCGCCGGGACCGGGAATAACCGGCGACACAGAAGTGTAGGGGCAAGGCATGCCTTACCCCCACGCCAGGTGTTACGAAATGTAGGGGCAAGGCACGCCTTGCCCCGCGTAAGGAAACATCTATGTACCGGATCGTGGAACAGGAGAGATTGACCCCCGAGGCGGTTCGGCTCCGGATTGAGGCCCCCCGGATCGCCCGCCGCCGGCAGGCCGGACAGTTCGTCGTCATCCGGGTCGACGAGAAGGGCGAGCGGATCCCCCTGACCATCGTCGGCTCCGACCCGGAAGCCGGGACCATCACCCTGGTGGTCCAGGAGGTGGGGACCAGCACCCGGAAACTGGGCCGGCTCCGGGCGGGGGAGGCGATCCTCGACCTGACCGGCCCGCTCGGCCGGCCCACCGAGGTGAAGAAGTGGGGGAGGGTGGCCTGCCTGGCCGGGGGCATCGGGACCGCCGAGGTCCTCCCGGTGGTGGAGGCGGTCCGGGCGGCCGGGAACACCACCCTGGCCATCGTCGGGGCCCGGACCCGGGAACTTTTGATCCTGGAGGACGAGATGCGCGCCGCCGCCGACGGTCTCTACATCACCACCGACGACGGCAGCTACGGCCGCCACGGGGTGGTGACCGACGTCCTGCTCGACCTGATCAACGACGGCGCCGTCCCCGACCGGGTCTACGCCATCGGCCCGGTCCCGATGATGAAGGCGGTCGCCGACCTCACCCGCCCCTACGGCATCCCCACCGAGATCTCCCTGAACGCCCTGATGGTCGACGGGACCGGGATGTGCGGCTGCTGCCGGGTGACGGTGGGCGGGGAGACGAAGTTCACCTGCGTCGACGGCCCGGACTTCGACGCCCACCAGGTGGATTTCGACGAGCTGGTCCAGCGCCAGAAGATCTACCTCGGCCAGGAGAAGCGGTCGCTGGAAGAGTACGAGAAATGCGCGGGAGGGTGCCGCCGATGAAGACCCCCCGCCAGAAGATGGCCGAGCAGGACCCGCAGGAGCGGATCGCCAACTTCGACGAGGTCCCTTACGGATACACCCCGGAGCAGGCGCAGGCCGAGGCCGCCCGCTGCCTCCAGTGCCAGAAGGCCCCCTGCCGGGCGGGCTGCCCGGTGGAGATCGATATCCCGGCCTTCATCCTGGCGATCAGGGAGGGAGATTTCGCCGCCGCCCGGGAGAAGCTGCTGGAGACCAACTCGCTCCCGGCGGTCTGCGGCCGGGTCTGCCCCCAGGAGGACCAGTGCGAGAAGGTCTGCGTCCTGGCGAAGAAGGGCGATCCGGTGGCGATCGGGACCCTGGAACGTTTCGCCGCCGACTGGAAGGACGGGGAAGAGGCCGACCCGGAAGCGGGGTCCGCCCCGGAAAAGGCGAAGGTGGCGGTGATCGGGGCCGGCCCGGCCGGCCTGACCGCCGCCGCCGACCTGGCCCGGATGGGCTATCGGGTCACCATCTTCGAGGCCCTCCACCGGCCGGGCGGGGTCCTGGTCTACGGGATCCCCGAGTTCCGGCTCCCCAAGGCCATCGTCTTCGAAGAGGTGGAGAAGGTGAAGAAGATGGGGGTGGAGCTGGAGCTGAACCAGGTGGTGGGGGCGACCCTCTCGGTCGAGGAACTCTTCGACTCCGGTTTCGAGGCCGTCTTTGTCGGGACCGGGGCCGGCCTGCCGAGGTTTATGGGCATCCCCGGCGAGAACCTCAACGGCGTTTACTCGGCCAACGAGTACCTGACCCGGGTCAACCTGATGAAGGCCTTCCGTTTCCCCGAGTACGACACCCCGGTGATCCGGGGAGAGAAGGTCTGCGTGATCGGGGGCGGGAACGTGGCGATGGACTCGGCCCGGACGGCCCTCCGGCTGGGGGCGGAAGAGGTGACGATCGTCTACCGCCGCTCCCGGGCCGAGGCCCCGGCCCGGGTCGAGGAGGTCCATCACGCCGAGCAGGAGGGGGTGATCTTCAAGTTCCTCACCCTCCCGCTGAAGTACCTCGACGACGGAAACGGCTGGATCAGGGGGATGGAGTGCCAGGGGATGGAGCTGGGCGAGCCCGACGACTCCGGCCGCCGCCGCCCGGTCCCCGTCCCCGGCACGGAGTTCACCATCGACTGCGACCTGGCGGTGGTGGCGATCGGCAACGACCCCAATCCGCTGCTCCCCCGGGCGCTGCCGGAGCTGGAGCTGGGCTGGAAGGGGACGATCGTCGCCGACCCCGAGACCGGCGCCGCCTCGGTTCCCGGGGTCTTCGCCGGGGGCGACATCGCCACCGGCGCCGCCACCGTGATCGAGGCGATGGGCGCCGGGAAGAAGGCCGCCCGGGGCATCGACCGCTACCTCTCCGCCCGGAAGAGTTGACCGAAGACGGCGGATCGTTGGCAGTTGGTCGACGCGTTGTGTTTAGAATGATGCTCCTGCTCCAGATGACCGGCGCTGTCGGCGAAGCCACTTTCTTGCGGGATCGCCAGGTGGCAGGTTGAATTATCGGCATATCCCTCGATTAACCGGAGGATTGAGCGATGAGACATCTGATCGCGGCGGTGCTGTTGCTGGTCGCCGGACTGCCGGACGGAAGACCGGCCCGTCCGTCCGAACCGGAACCCGAGCCGGTGCCGGTGCTGGACCGCCTGGCCGGGAGGATCCGGGAAGAACAGCCGGTCCGGCTTGTGTTCTGGGGTGACTCGATCAGCGAGGTCGGCCGTCGGCCGCTCTGGTATGGCGGGGCCGGCAAGCCGGAGAACAACTGGGGCGCCGTTCTGGCGGCCCGGCTGGAGGAGAAGTACCCCGGCGTCACCTTCGAGCCGGTTCACGCCGGCATCGGGGGGCAGAATACCTACGAAGGGCTGGGGCGGCTTGACGACCTCTGGAAGTCGCGGCCGGACGTGGTCTTCGTGGCCTTCGGGGCCAACGACTGTTACTGGCACCACCTCTACCCCGAGCAGACATATCGGGCCCTGGACGAGATGCTCGGGGAGATCCGGTCCCGCGGAATCGACGCGGTGGTCGTCGGCACCGCCGGCAACGCCCCGGCCGACAGCACCTTCGCGCATATCCCCGGGACCGTCGAGGCGCAACGCCGCGCGGCCCGGAAGCGGGAGGTGCCGTTCGTCGACACCCGGGCGGCGATGATGGCCGCCGCGGAGGGGGGCCGGCGGTGGGGGGATTACCACCTGGAGCCGACTGACTGCCACCCCAATGACGCCGGGCATAGGGTCTGGGCGGAAGCGGCGCTGGCGGCCGTCGAAACGGCGCTGGTGACTCTTCAATGATCCGGCGGCCGGGGATTGCCGGACCCGGCCGCCCGCGACTCCAACCTCCGGCAATGGAGTGAAACCGTGAAGCTATATTTTCTTTCGGCAATATTGACGGCGCTGGTCTTTGCTCCCGGCGCCCTGGGAGAAACCGCGCCGGACCCCGTGGTCGTCAAAAACGAGCTGATCCTCCAATCCGGACCGGAAGTCTACACCTCCGTCCGCCACATCGTCCTCCGGGGATCCAACGAAGAGATCGGGCGGGCCCTGGGCGAGATCGCCCGGCGGGAGTACGGGGCCGAGCTGGTCAGGTACGCCGACCCCGCCTACGCCGCCGCCCGGCGGGAGTATATGCGGCTCAACTACCCGATCCAGCTGGAGCGGATGAAGGGGGTGGCCCGGGCTTACGGCCTCGACCTGGAAAAGACCGACTACGACACCAGCAACCTCTATTTCGGCACTTCCGGGCCGCGCTGTTCGGCAATCTTCTTCCCGGCGGCGGTCTCCGCCGGGGGCAACAACTTCTACGTCAGCAACCGGGACTACTACCTGGGCAGCGTCTCGGAGGTGATGGGGGAGGAGAGAAAACCCGGCGAGGGCGACATCCTCGACCGGCTCTTCGTGATCGAGCTCTACCCGGACCGGGGCTACCCCTCGATCGGGATCGGTTCCCTCGATCTGCTGAATATGCAGATCGACGGGGTCAACTCCGCCGGGTTGGCCGTCGCCTCCCTGGAAGACGACACCTTCGGGATGGAACGGACGTTCAAGGACCTCTCCCGCCAGTCGGGCCTCCACCAGTACCAGCTCTCCCGGCTGATCCTCGACACCTGCGCGACCCTGGAGGAGGCCAGGCAGGTCATCCTGAACAACAAGATGACGATGGTCGGGATGCCCGCCCACTTCATCGTGATGGACTCCTCCGGCCGCTCCTTCATCTTCGAGCGGAACGCCGAGGACAGCAGCGACTGTTTCATATTCAACGAGGGCCGTCCCCAGATCATCACCAACCACTCGGTCTGCACCTACCCCGACCTGGAGAAATTCCCCCCGCCCGCGGATAACGATTACGACACCTTCAACCGCTTCCGCCGGCTGGAGGAATACGTCCGGCTCCACCAGGGCAATTTCTCCGAGGACCACGGCCGGGAGGCGATGAGCCTGGTCTACGGGCGGGTCGACGAGGCCGACGAGGGCGGTTATCACGACCTCCCCCTTCGGACGCTCTACACCACGGTCGTCGATATCGACAGCCGCGCGGTGGAGGTGAAGTTCTACACCCGGGACGGCCGGACCGACCCGGAGACCGGCCTGACCGAGCCGCTCTTCTCCAGGCCTTTCCGGTTCAGCTTAAGTCCCGGCGTCCCGGCCGGTTCTGAGCCCTCCCCGGAGCTTCCGGAGTAGGCCCGGATCAGCCTCCCGTCCCGTGTTCGCACGGGGCGGGAGGCTGAGGCAATTCTCTCCGGTGAGCAGGCTCAGTTCCCCCGGCCACGCCGCTGTCGCTCCAGGCAAAGAAATCCGGGGAGGGCGTCCGCCCTCCCCGGCTTCAACGACCCCGGCGCCTGCCTGCCGGCAGGCAGGGATGTCTCAGTGCGTGGCTGATCTGGGATTTCGTCCGGATCTGCTTCCGGACGGTCAGGGACGGGCGGCGAAAAATATGCTCGGCTTCCTAATGTTTGCCTCGAAAGGATATCGGGCGCCCGAGTCATCGACGGGCGTTATTCTTGCCTGCCACAATCCGGATGCAGGATCGTTACCCTGGCAAGGACCAGGAGTCGGAAGCGAGCAGTTCACGGGCATTCCAGACTATGAACTTGGAGGTTTGGAAAGACCGGCGGGTGTTGCAGACAAAATATCCCTGATCGCATTTCAGCAGCGCCATTACTCGCTTCATCTTCTCGGCGTCCTCTCTTCCGATCGAGCTGGACAGTTTGATTTCTATCGGTATGAGTTCCTTCCCCCGGACCAGCAGGAGATCGCATTCCAGTCCCGAACTCGTCCGGAAAAAATAGGGGGAGGTTTCCGGCCGGGCCAGTTTCTCCCGGTTGATTATCCCTTCCAGGATGAATCCTTCCCAGCTCGCTCCGGCCTTGGGGTGGCTGAGGATGTCGGAGCCTTGCGATATTCCCAGCCAGTAGTGGAGCAGGCCGCTGTCCCGCCAGTAGATTTTGGGTCGTTTGACCAGACGCTTGCCGATATTGGCGTACCAGGGAGGGAGAAACCGGATCAGGAAGGCCTGCTCGAGTATGTCCGCGTACCGCTGGGCGGTGTGATAAGTCACCCCCAGGGAACCGGCCATCTCCGAAGCGTTCCAGATGTTTCCGTGACTGTGCGAGATCATCCCGCAAAGACGGCGGAGCAAAGAGGTGTTGACATCAACACCGAGGTTGGCGAGGTCCCTTTCGATAAAGGTCCGGGTATAACCTTCCATCCAGCCGTGCCACGCCTTCGCTGAAGCCGCCAGGATCGCGTCGGGGAAGCCACCCCGGTGCCACCGCCGCGAGAAACTGACTCTGGCGCGTGAAGCGTCAATTTCCCGCCAGGTGAGGGGAGCAATTTCCAAAAAACCGATCCGTCCGGCCAAACTCTCGGACAATCCCCGGACCAGGTTCGGCGAGGCTGATCCCAGGATGAGGAATCTCCCCGTTCTCTTCCTGTCTTCGTCGATAACCGCCCGGAGGACGGGAAACAATTCCGGTATGGTCTGAGCCTCATCCAGGATGGTGGGCGCGGGAGCCTCTCTCAGCGCGGTCTCCGGATCGATTTCCATCCGCCGCCGGTCGGAGGGAAGTTCCAGGTCCCAGTAGGCCGCTTCGGGCAGGGCCATCCGGGCCAGGGTGGTCTTGCCCGCCTGGCGGGGACCGAGGATGCAGACCGCTGGAAACTGCCGGAGCGATGCGCCGATTTCCTTCGCTAAGCCGCGCGGGATAAGCATAGGTGCAATATAGAAGATGCACTTCTATTTTGCAATATAAAAATAGAATCGTGTTCAGATGCCCGGTGCGTGCTCGGGCGGGCAATGTCTCCACCTACAAGGGCGTAAGGCATTATCCCGTAAAAGAGAAAGCCGGGGGAGGGCGAACCCTCCCCCGGCTTGAAGCGACCCTGACGGATGTCTCAGTGCGTGGCTGATCTGGGATTTTATGAGGATCTACTTTCGCATTGTGAAGGACGGACACCGCAAGATTTACCCGGCTGAAAGCTGTTCAGAACCCTTGACTGTGGGGAGTTCATATTCCGGCCGATCTACCCGGCATTAGGCGCGACAGTTCACAACAGAAGTTCTTTGATCTTTCCGATGGCGAGGATGTCCGCGATCCCGCCGTCCAGGTCTTACTCGACGGCCCCGGCGTTTTTGAAATCCGCGTACTCCTCGTCGGTGCAGACGTGGCCGAGGGCCCCGACTCGCCTGATGTTCTCCAGGTACTCCGCGATCTCCCAGGGCTGGAAGAGGGACTTGATATCGGCGACGAAGCCGGGGAGTTCCTCCTCGAATTCAGGGTATAGTTCCGCCGCCCGGACGAAGTTCAGCAGTTTCTCGCCGACCAGATAGCCGAGGGCTTTTTCCACTCCGAACTTTTCCCTGATCCCCTCCGCCGCGCGGCACTGTTCCCGCCAGATTCCGGCGAATTCTTTCCTATCGTTCATAAGGTTGGATCTTCCTCCT
This sequence comes from PVC group bacterium, assembly GCA_003561965.1. Lineage (GTDB taxonomy): Bacteria > Auribacterota > Erginobacteria > Erginobacterales > Erginobacteraceae > Erginobacter. The sequence goes on along the minus strand of PWXJ01000050.1, from coordinate 6,691 downwards.
CAAGGCGGATCGGCATAATGACCGCGATCTTATCCGGTTCCCTGCCGGTTACCCGGATTTGGGTTTGGCTGTCATCGAAGCTCAGGAATATCGATTTCCCCGCCAGGCCCGAGACCGCGTCCCGGAAGTAGTTGAGGTTAATATTAATACAGCAAGGTTCGTCCGAGGTCCGGATTATCTTTGCGGCCAGGGAACCCCGATAGTACCCGTCCCGGTCGTTCCCCAACACCAGACCCAGGCGCCGGGGCCGGGGGTCGAAAGTCAGTCTCAGGATATTGAAGTGAGGTTCGCGGGGAGACTGATGAACGGTAGCTTCGGCCAGGGCGGCGATGATCTCCGTCCGGGACAGTTCAAATACCGAAGCGTATCTGGTATCCAGCAGATGGTGATAATCTGGATATCTCTGCCGGTACCTGGGGGTGGGAGCGCCGATCAAGAGCCAGGGATCTTTCCGGCAATACCAGCGGCCGCTCTTCCCCAGCCCGAGGACGGCATCTTCCGGGTTCAGCCGGAGCAGCAGGTAAATTAGCGGCCCCGGGATGATGGATTTCTTGTTCCAGAAGCCCCGACCCCGGACGCAATGAATTCTTCTCGCATTGGTGGCTGCGATATCCTCCCCGACTCGAATCCCGTTCAGGATATGCGGATACCGCCAATCAAGCCGGGCGGGGGCGGTGAAGGCCAGATCCCCGACCAGCTCCGAATCCAACGTCATCCAGGCCAGGTCGCTTTCAACCGGGGGAAGAGGGGGGAAATCACCGCCGGGAGAGCCGGGCAAAAAGTGTCTGCCCGCGACGCCGAGAGCCGAGTCTCCCAGGTCGAGTTCCAGCGGATCGTCCGGTCTCTCCGGCAGGGACCGGACGATTTTTTCGAATGTACGCGGATTGACGCAGAGTCCTTCCCGCCAGGAGGCCTGGTCTCCAGTCGCCTCCGGCTTGAGGCGGAGGAGCAACTTGAGGGACTCCGCGCTTTTTTCCAGGAGCAGGGTTTCTTTCGCCAGGGAGACGCGGAAATATTCTTCCGGGGAGATGGCGTCCCGGCTGTTGTCGAACTTCTCCAAAGCTTTGACGGCTTCTTTCAGAGCCGCTGTCAGAACCTTCAGCATATGCCTACTCCGGCTTAACGGTATGGCTGAACCAGGTATTTACGGACAGTTCAAGTGATCTTACACTAAACTCCAGCAAATAAGAAAGTCATTGTAAAATTGGGCGAAAGCTCCGCCATCGAGCAGAGCAGGAAATTCTCGGGACGCAAAACATCCTGGACCGGATAAAAATTGGATTTGCCGGACGATGTCGGAGTGGTACACTAGCACTATGAAAACCAAGGAAATCGCGATTCACGTCATTGAGGAGCTTCCCGAAGACGCCACGTGGAACGATGTGCAGGATCGCATCAACTTCGTTGCTGGCGTGCGGAAGGGGCTCCGGGAATTGGAGGAAGGCAAGGGCATCCCCCATAACAGCGTCAGGGAGGAGTTTGCTCAGTGGCTTACCGACTGACGTGGTCGCCTGCCGCCCGATTCGATCTGCGGGAAATCTTCTCGTACATTTCTGAGGATGACCCCGCCGCCGCCGGAAGATTCATCCGCAGCCTCTTGGCCGCGGTGGAACGTCTGCCATCCTTCCCCGAGTCCGGACGAATCGTTCCGGAGTTCGCCGATTTCACGATCAGGGAAGTGATCCGCCGGCCTTGCCGGATCGTGTACCGGATGGAGGTTGATAGCGGGAAGATCGAGATTGTCCGTGTATGGCACGCCGCCCGGGGAATCCCGAAGCTGTAAAAAGCCCGACGTTTCCCGTATTGCTCATCCTGGCGGTTTCGTTAACGGCCATCTTAAACGCCCCCGGTGGGTTTATCCCACCGGAGCGAGAGTTCAGCGGCTAAGCGCCCTGCCTCGGCCCATCCCGCCCGGCCGGTTTGCCCGGCCGGAGCGAAAGTTCACCAGCTAACCCGGGTTCCAGAAACCCCCCTCCCACTTCGGTGGAGGGCAGGGGGAGGGGGGTGGGCCCGGGTAGCCTTTGAACTTATTCACCCACCGGACAAGCCGGTGGGGGTCTGTTCCACTGCCCCGCCTCCCGCTGTTTGGCCGGAAAAGCAAGACGGACATCCCGGGCGCGAAGACTTCCGCGCCCCGGGATGTCCGTCAACGACCCCGACGCCTGCCTGCCGGCAGGCAGGGATGTCTCAGTGCGTGGCTGATCTGGGATTTCGTCCGGATCTGCTTTCGGACGGTGCGGCACGGACACCGGGAGATCAGGATGGCTGTAGCCGGTTGACCAGGGCATTCAGCGCAGCCCAGCTTCGGTTGAGATCGAATCGTTCGAGGTCGCGGCTGCGGAGGACCGGTTTCAGGTCGGTTTCTACCTGACGTTCGAGTTCGGCGTGTTTCTTCTCGGTCAGATCTTCGGGGCCGGTTCCTGTTGCCGCGATTTTCCGTCCGACCAAGCTGATGAAATCGTGGCCGGAGAGGTCCAGGCGTTTGGATCGGAGGGCATAGTCGAGATCGTAGAAGTCACGGATCGCGGGTTCTCTCCGGCCGAGCGCGGCCCGGACTTTCTCCGCCCAGAGTTCTTCCTCCGCCATAACCCGGACCGGAAACCGGGGAAGGGCCGGGCCTCCGGTCAGGGGATTTGTCAGGAGAGTAGCGGCCGATTCAAGCCGCGGCGCCATCAGATCCGGTCCGCTCCAGCGCTTGGAAGAAAAGTTCCTCGTCATCCAGCCAATCGGCCGCCGCCCGGAGAAAGCCTTCACTCATTTTCGATGACCCCCCAGTCGGGATTGACGGGTCCGCGGGCGGGCCGGGAGGGGACGAGCGGGATGATCGACTTCGCGCTCCGCAGCTTCCGCCTCAGCCGATCCCGGGCCGCCTTCGGGAGTTCCCCCCGGTCGAGAAGATAGCCGATCCGCCGGATCGCCCCCTGGTTGCCGAAACGCGCGGCCGCGTCGGCGATTCCGGCCGCCAGGGAAGGATCTTCGTCGATCGAATCGCGGATCCAGCCGAACGCTTCGGGCAGGGTGCCGAACCGGGACCAGTCGACCACCGCGTCGACCAGCGCCCGGGCCCGGGTCGGCATCAGGCTTTCCTCCCCGCCGGGGGTCCTCGATTTTTCCGTCCCCCCCAGCCGGCGTTCCGCCACCTTGATGAAGGTGAACTCCCGGCCGGCGATAACCCTGGGGCCGTAGATCCGGTTGTTATAGACGGAGATCCGGGCGGGGACCTGTTCGGTGAAGCCGTAACGGTTGAAGACCGGCCACCCGCAGAACTGGCACCGGCCGTTGTCGCAGGCCCGCATCAGTTCCCGGAGGATGACCGTCTCCCCCGGGTTCCAGACCCCGCCCAGGGGCAGTCTCGGGGGCACCAGGTAGACCCCGCGCTTCAGGCGGACGATGGTCCCTCCCCGGGCCAGGCGGGAGAGGAGCTTGCGCTCCTGGTCGGCGGTCAGCTCCAGGACCCGCCGGAGCTGGCCGAAGCGGACGGGCGAGAGATTCTTCAACTGGGCATAGGAAAGGAACCTCTGCTCCAGCGGGCCCAGCCTGGCCTTGGCCGATTGTTTTGTTCCTGTATTCACAAATACCTCCAGGAAGTATTATCATATACAGGAATAAAATTGTCAAGCCGGCCCGGACCTCCCGTCTCTTCCCTGCGGCAGGTGAATCAGTTCCATAAGTTTATTCGAATGGTGATTTGTTAAGACCCCTGCCGGTTCACCCGGCAGGTGAATCAGTTCGTCAGATAACAACGCCGCCCCCCAATCCCGCGCGCCGGTGGGAGTGGGGTGGCCGCGGACTATCTTCTGAACTTTCCCTCCGGCGGGGCAAGCCCGCCGGGGGGGGGACCCTGTTACCGGGTCCTGAATAGTTACGCCGGAAAAGAGAAACGGACATCCCGGGCGCGAAGGCTTCCGCGCCCCGGGATGTCCGTCCACGACCCCGACGGGGATCGAACCCGTGTTGCAGGCTTGAAAGGCCTGAGTCCTAACCGCTGGACGACGGGGTCAGAAAAATCGGGCCGGTCTGGAGCTGGACCTGAATTTCCGGACCGGTTCCCGACAAGCGGATGATAATACAATAATGCCCGGAGAAAATTCAAACCTGATTTTTTCCGGATTTTTCCGAATGAAAAATGAGGGCGGAAGGATTCGAACCTTCGACCGACGGCTTAAAAGGCCGTTGCTCTGCCAACTGAGCTACGCCCCCGGATGGACAAATTACCCCGAAGAACTTATTCCGGCCCGAAAGTAACAAAGCGTTTTCTTAAACGCAAGCCCGGAAATCGGCCCGGAAATCGGCGGGAAAATCCCGGAAGAGATGTCCCCCGGTCTTCCTGATTTACAAGCGTCTGCTTCCGGGGGGTAGGCCGGCGGCTTTCCACCTATACTGGCTTCCCTTTCCGGGAGTTCCCGGCCGGTGTATTTTCTGTAGATCTTCTGGAAGTAAAGGTTGTAGGCGGCGGCGAAGTTGCCGCAGCGGATCACCAGCATCAGTTCGTCGTTCCGGACCGCTCCCGCGGCCGACCAGTTGGTCGAGCCGGTGATGACCGTTTCGCCGTCCAGGGACATCGTCTTCAGGTGGAGCTTACCCCGCCCCTTCCGGGTGATGAGTTCAATATCCACCGCCCGCCCGTCGACCTCCTCGATATCCAGGATCCGGTAAGTCGACCACTCCCGGCCGGCGAAGAGAGCGTCGTAAGCGCCGACGATCCTCACCTCGCGGCCGTCGGCGGGGTCGGCGGCGGCCGCCATCGCCTCGGCGATACTGTCCACCGAGAAGGCGAAGATGGTGAAGTAGAGGTATTCTTCCGCCCCGGCGATCGCCTCTTCGATCACCCCGATGTAGTCGTCGTAGGGTGAGACCACCACCCTGACCTCCATCCCCCTGACCCCGAGGAACGCGTCGGGGGTCACCTTCTCCTTGGCTTGCCTGGAGAGGCCGGCGTGGAGCTGGTCGAATTCCCGCCGGAAGACCGCGGCCAGTTCCGCCGACCGGATCCGGAAGAACTGGTTTACGTTCATCGTGAAACCGGTATCGGTCATATTCTGGGTTCCGGTCCAGACCGTCTCCCGGTCGATCACCAAAAACTTGTTGTGCATCAGCCCCGAAGGGTTGGTGTAGCTGACAGCGATATTTTCGTAATTTTCGAATTGCTCGAAGGCGGCGACATAGCGGGGGTTGACCTCTCCTTCGTTACCGACGATCCGGATTTCCACCCCCCGCTCGGCCGCCTGCCTGAGGGCCCGGACCAGGCTGTCCCGGTTGAGACCGTAAATGGCGAAGTCGATCGATGATTCGGCCTCGAGGATATCGTGCAGCAGCTGCCGCTCGGTCAGGGTCAGCTCCCGGTGGGGGGCGTTGAGCATCAACGGGGTGAAGAAGACATCCACCCCTTCCCGGACCGGTGAGTAATACCCCAGTTCCGGGGCCCCGGGGACCGCCAGCAAGGCGACCCCGGTGGAGGGGTCGGACCTGACGGTCTCCAGCTCGATCCGCTCCCCGGCGAGGGTATATTTCCCGTCCTGAACAGTTCCCGGCTTCCGGGGGACTTCGGGAGTCTCGGCGGACAGGTCCCGGACCCCGAACCCCGGGCAGGCGATCAGGGCGGCGGTGATGACCGCGGCGAAGAATTTATCCGTTTTGAACATTTTTCCAGTGAACGCGGCGTGAGACCCACTTGGAATGGGTTGCCGGTTTCATTGGCGCCGTGACGCGACAAGGAGATTGCTTCGTCGCTGCCTGCCTGCCGGCAGGCAGGCGCTCCTCGCAATGACATTGGGCATTGGACTTCCCCAACGGCATCGGGCACCGGATTACTATAACACATCCTGATCCGGCCCGGCCGGAATTAGAGGGTTGATTTGCCCGGTTCCGGTTAGTAAAGTATTGCAGTTGGCGGGTGCCGGCCATTGGCGCCATTTGTAATCCGGCTTCGGGAGGGGAAATGATGCAGAGCCTGACTTACAGTTTTCTGGCGGGAACTTCCACCGTCCTCGGGGCGATAGTCCTGATGTTCGTCGGTTCCCCGGGGCATAAGACGATGGCCTCGCTGCTGGGGTTCGCCGGGGGGATTATGGTCGCGGTCTCGCTCTTCGAGCTGGTCCCGGAGGCGGTGGAACTGGGGTCGATGACGGTGATGACGGCCGGGTTCCTCCTCGGCTGCGGGCTGATGTACCTGCTCGACCGGGCCCTGCCTCACGCCCACCTCTCGGAGACCGACCACCTCGAGGTCGAGAATCCCGAGCATCTCCACATCAAGAGCCGGGGAGTTTTGCGGACCGGCTACCTGATCTTTCTCGGGATCGCCCTCCACAACGTCCCGGAAGGACTGGCCATCGGCGCCGGGCTCGAGTCCAGCCCCCGGCTGGGGCTGGCCATCGCCGTGGCGATGGGACTCCACAACGTTCCGGAAGGCCTGGCCGTGGCCGGGCCGCTGAAGGCCGGGGGGCTCTCCAACCTGAGAGTCTGTCTCTTCACCCTGGGGGCCGGACTGATGACCGTGGTGGGGACCGCGCTCGGCTTGCTGGTCTTCCGGATCTCCGAGGCTTTCATCGCCGGGTCGCTGGCCTTTGCCGCCGGGGCGATGATGTACATCGTCAACGACGAGCTGATCCCCCAGTCCAACAGTATGCACAGCCACTCGGCCAACGCCGGTTTGATCGCCGGGCTGGTGATCGGGTTCTTCCTCTTCCTCTGA
>PWXJ01000295.1 GCA_003561965.1 PVC group bacterium | reverse complement strand
GAGCCTCCGTAGCTCAATTTGGCAGAGCAGCGGACTCTTAATCCGTTTGTTGAAGGTTCGAGTCCTTCCGGAGGTATGGAAAGACAGTATTCAGTGGCCAGTAATCAGTAATCAGAAGGAGCGACTGTTCACTGATCAATGGCTACTGATTACTGATTACTGATTACTGATCACTGGTTGTTGTGGCCCCTTCGTCTAGTGGCCTAGGATGCCAGATTCTCAGTCTGGAGACAGGGGTTCGATTCCCCTAGGGGCTATGGAAAAAGGGTTCCCCCCGGTATCCACCGGGGGGAACCCTTTTTGCGTATCGCTATGGTTATCGCGGCCGCTATCGAACCATCGCTTCCCGGGTGACTTCATCCCGGGGTTCCGGTTCTTCTTCCTCCTTTTCTTCTTGAGGCAGTAGCGTGTCCAGGTAAACCTTGTCGAGGAAGGCGGGGACGGAGGCCGGGAACGGGGTTACCTCCTCGATGTGCCTCTTCAGTCCGGCGGAGGCCTCGGGCTGCCCGTGGATGATGAAGATATGCCCGATCCGGTCGGACCGGTTCAGCCACTCGCCGATCTGCCGATAATCGGCGTGCCCGGAGAAACTGCTCAGGTAGTGGGCCTCGGCCCGGACCGGGACCGTCCTCCGGTCGATCCGGACGGGCGATTTGCCTTCAAGGATCTCCCGACCCAGCGACCCCGGGGCCTGGTAGCCGACGAAGATTACGGAACTGTTCGGGTCGGGGAGGTAGTTGGCCAGGTGCTCCCGGACCGCCCCCGTATCCGCCATCCCGCTGGGGGCCAGGATCACGGCGGGCCCGGGAATCCGGCCCCGGGGAGGGAAACTCCGCAGGCCGGGAAAGGAGAAGGGGAGCCGGCGGTCCTCGATCTCCTCCCGGATGTCGTCGTGGAAGAGGTGGTAATGCTGGCGGTAGATACCGGTCAGCCGGTTGGCGTAGGGGCTGTCCACGTAGACGTTGAAGGTGCGGTCGAAGGCGTCCTCCCGGATCAGGCGGTTGAGGGTGTAGAGTACGTTCTGGGTCCGGTCGAGGACGTAGGTGGGGATGACGACTTTGCCCCCCCGGGCGACGGTGTCGTTGACGACCTTCCGGAAGGCCTCCCGGTCCTCCTCGGGGTCGTTGTGGAGCCGGTTGCCGTAGGTCGATTCGGTGATCAGGAAGTCGACCTCCTCGACGGAATCCTGGCGGCGGAGCAGGGGATTGGCCGGGTTGCCGATGTCGCCGCTGTAGAGGAGCGAGTATTCCCGGCCCCCGTTCTCGAATTCCAGGTAAGCCATCGCCGAACCGAGGATGTGCCCGGCCTCGAGAAACCGCAGCCGGAGCCCGTCGGGCAGGGTGTAGGTCCGGTGATATTCCAGGGGGACCAGGTTGGCCAGGGTCCTCCGGACGTGGGTTTCGCTGAAGATCGGCCGGTCATCGGACCTGATCCATTCAATCAACGGAAGCATTATCTCGGCCAGTTCGGCGGTGGCTTTGGTGCAGTAGATCTTCCCGTTGAATCCCCGCCGGACCAGGTAGGGGATCCGGCCCATATGATCCCCGTGGACGTGGCTGACGATGATGTAGTCGATATCCCGGGCGGAGAAGGGGAGAAAGCGGTTTCTCCGTTCGACCTCCCGTTCCGGGTAGCCTTCCTCCTGGAAGAGGCCGCAGTCGAGCAGCAGGGTGCTCTTCCCGGTGTGGAGGAGGGTGGTCGAGCCGAAGATGGTCCCGTTGGCCCCGCAGAAATGGAGGTAAGGCCGGGAGTCGGCCTCGGCCCGGCCCGCGGGAACAAACAGCAATCCCGCCGCCGTCAGCAGGCAGATGGTGAGTAGGAAGCTTTTCCTGGTCATCGGTTCTCCTGTCGGTTATCAGTTCCTGTCTTCTACTATAATAACATACCGGGGAAGGGGGAGACCCGGAGAATATTTCCCCGGACGCGGCCTTACCCGCTTGCCGATTGCCGCCGGATGTGGGAAAATGCCGGACAATGAATAAATCCGGGCTGGGAATAGTCGAAGAGTTGATCTGGGAAGAGATCGTCCGGGGTTTGGCCGGGGAGAATGAAGTCGAGCGCTGCCTCTGCCTCCCCGATCGCTTTCGGGAAAAACTCTGCTCGGTGGGGGTGGGCTTCCCGGTGGAAGGATTCCCCGGGCCGCCCGCCGACCTCTTTCTCGGCTGGCAGATCCTGGGAGACGAGACGGCGGCGCTGACCCCGGAAGAGATCTTTTTCTCCCTGAAGGACGGGGGCGAGGCCCGGATCTTCGGGTTCTACGGCTCGCCCCGCCCGGAGGATATCCGCCGGTGGTCCGGGCGGGTCAAGGGCGGGATGCCGGCCGGGCTGCCCCCGCCGGGGGCGGCGTCGCTGGGCGACGTGGCCGGCTGGCTGAAGACCGGACCCTTCGGACGTTATACCATCAGGAAGCGGGGAATTTATTATGACTGCCGGATGGCGAAAGATATTTGAGACCGCGCTGGTCCTCACGGCCCTCCTGCCGGCCTTCTCCGCCGGAGCGGGCGGGGTGATCCGTCCGGTTGAACGCGAACCGGATATCGACCGGATCATCCACCGTATGGAACAGGTCCGCCAGGACATAGAGGACCTGGTCGCGGTGATCGATCATATTACGGCCCGCCGGCCGGGGGAGCCGGAGACGGTCACCCGGATCACCCTGGCCTACAAGAGCCCGGATAAGCTGCGTAACGAGATCGAGGGCGGCCGGGAGGTTTTGATCAACGGGGGCCGGATGTGGGTCTATTCCCCGGATCTCCAGGTGGTGGAGGAGTACCGTCTCCGGGACGAGGAAACCCGCCGGGCGACCATCTACGAGATGAGCTGGGGGCTGACCTCGCCGATCCGGGTCCTCCTCCGGGGGACCCAGCGCTCTTCCACCCGCCTCGAGGACGGGACCCACCTGGTGACGGTGATCCCGGACCAGGCCGAGGCGGAGATCGACCGGATCCGGGCCTGGGTCGATCCGGAGAGCTGGCTGATCGAGCGGATGGAGATCTCCCCCCGGGCCCGGCCCCGGATCGAGCTGGAAATCCGGGAATGGAAGATCAACACCGGCCTCCCCGACAGCGACTTCGAGTTCACCCTCCCCGAAGGCGCCGACCTCTTCGAGCCCCTCGAGACCGGGGGGGAGATTATTCAGTGAGAATCCGGAATTCAGAATACGGATTACAGAATCCTGTCTTCTCAACTTGCCGATGACCGCGTTGGAAAAAACCGGCGGCAAGATCCTCGATTCCCTCCAGGGAATGGGGGGGACGGTCTCCCTGCTCTTCCAGGGGTTCTACTGGTTCAAGGCCAGCTGGAAATACCGCAAGGAAATCGTTGCCCAGATGCTGCTCTGCGGTTACGAGAGCGTCCCGGTGGTGCTGGTGGTCGGCCTCTTCACCGGGATGGTTCTCGCCCTCCAGACCGGCCAGGAACTGGCCCGCATCCAGCTCGAGGGGACGATCGGTAATATCGTCGCCGGCGCGATCTGCCGGGAGATGGGCCCGGTCTTCACCGCCATCATCGTCGCCGGTCGGGTGGGGTCGGCGATGGCCGCCCAGCTGGGGACGATGAAGGTCTCCGAGGAGATCGACGCCCTGGAGGCGATGTCGATCAACCCGGTCCGCTACCTGGTTATGCCCCGGGTCTGGGCCTTCCTGGTGATGCTGCCGGTGCTGACGATCTTCGCCAACCTGGTCGGGATTCTCGGGGGGGCGGTGATCTCCCGGCTCCAGATCGGGGTCAGTTATTACGCTTTTTTCGACGGGGTGTTGACCAACCTCGAGGTGATCGATATCTACAACGGGATGATCAAGGCGGTGGTCTTCGGGCTGACGATCGCCGCCGTGTCCTGCTACCAGGGCCTCAACGCCCGGGGCGGCGCCCGGGGCGTCGGCCGGGCCACCACCCGTTCCCTGGTCTTCTCCTTTTTAATGATCCTGATCTTCAATTACTTCATCACCGCCTTTTTCTATTGAGCCGGTAGTCAGATGATAGAGATCAAGAATGTTCACAAGAGCCTGGACGGGAAGGAGGTCCTGAGGGGCATCGACCTTGAGGTGGAGGTGGGGGAGATCCTGGTGATCATCGGGGGCAGCGGGATGGGAAAATCGGTCCTGCTCAAGCACGTCCTCGGCTTTCTCCGGCCCGACTCCGGCGACGTCCTGGTCAACGGGGACTCGATCCCCGCCTGCCGTCCGGCCGATCTCTACCGGATCCGGAAGACCTTCGGGGTGGTCTTCCAGTCCCCGGCCCTGCTCCAGTCGCTCTCCGTCGAGGAGAACGTCTCCCTCCCCCTGACCGAGCACACCGATTACCCCCCGGAAAAGATCGCCGGGATCGTCCGGGACCGTCTCCACCTGGTCAAGCTCTTTGACGTGGAGAAGAAGTACCCCTCCCAGCTCTCCGGGGGGATGCAGAAACGGGTCTCCCTGGCCCGGGCCCTGGTGATGGATCCCCGGGTGATGCTCTTCGACGAACCGGCCACCGGGCTCGACCCGATTTTGACCGCCACCATCGGCCAATTAATCGTTGACCTCCACCGCCGGATCGGATTTACTGCCATCGCGGTGACCCATAATATGGACTTCGCCTACCAGATCGCCCACCGGATCGCGATGCTCCACCAGGGGAGGATCATCGCCCGGGGAACCCCGGAGGAGATAAAACATACCGACCAGTGCGAGGTCCGGAAATTCATTATGGGTGCTCCAAAACAGGAATGCAGAGCGGGTTCCCCCGGCCCGGACGGGGCGGAAGGAGCCGCGGGCTGATGGCCATCTCCCCGGAAAAAAAAGTCGGTGTCCTCTTCTTTCTCGGGGTCGCCCTCCTGGCCGTCTTCACGATTGTCCTGACCGATATCCGGATCTTCCGGAAGCAGTACCAGGTTATCGTGACCTTCGACCACGTCGGCGGCCTGGAGCGGGGGAACAAGGTCACCCTGGGGGGTATGCAGGTGGGTTCGGTCCGGGAGCTGGTCCAGCGGAGAGGAAAGATCCGGGTGGTCCTGGGGATCGACGAGCGGGTGGAGATCCCCCGGGACTCCGTCTTCCGGCTCGGGGATATCGGGCTGCTGGGGGGGAAACGGGTCGATATCACCTGGGGGGACGAGGCCTCCGGTTTCCTGGCCGACGGCGATACCGTCGAGGGGATAAGCGCCCCGGGGCTCTCCGAGGCGATCGCCGGCCTGGGCGAGGCCAGCGACAATTTGGACCAGATCCTGCTCTCGATCCGGGAGACGACCGAGCAGATCTCCCGGGGGGAGGGGACGGTCGGCCGCCTGATTGTCGAGGACGATCTCTACCGGGACCTGCGGGCCATCTCCTCCCGGATCGCCGAGGGGGAAGGAACGATCGGAAAGCTGGTCGAGGATCCCGGGCTTTACGAGGACCTGCGGGAGTTCTTCGCCGACCTCCAGCTGGTGGTCGAGGAGAACCGCCGCAAGGTGGAGGAGATCGTCGACCGCCTCCGGGATACCACCCCCTCGCTCCAGGAGACGATGAAGAACCTGGAGGAGATCACCGCCAAGATCAACCGGGGGGAGGGGACGATCGGGAGGCTGATCACCGAGGACGACCTCTACACCGAGGCCCGGGCCACCCTGGCCTCGGTCGATACCGCCGGGCAGCAGCTGACCGATGTCCTGAGCGCGATCGACCGGGTCCGGATCTATGTCGGCGCCGAGTACGCCTACAACACCCGCAGTGAACGCAGCCTGACCAAGGCCTACTTCGAGCTCGAGCCGACCCCGAGCAAACTCTACCGGGTCGGCGTCACCCTCGACGCGGGGAAGGGGACCGAGGCCGACCGGACCGACGACGTCGACGCCGAAATCGAGGCCCAGCTCGGTCTCCGCTTCTTCGACAACCGCCTGACCGTCCGGGGGGGGCTCCTGGAAGGGCGGGTCGGGGGCGGGCTCGACTACCGGATCTGGGGCCGGGAGCTGGTCCTGACCGTCGAGGGGCGGGACGTCTGGACCAGGGAGAAGGACGAGGGGATCGACCCCTTCCTCCTCCGGGCCTACGTCGATACCAATATCTGGTGGGGGTTCTACCTCCGCCTCGGCGTGGACAACATCCTCGACGAACCGGGTTTTTACGGCGGCGCCGGCCTGCGGCTGAGGGATGACGACATCAAGGTTATCTTCGGCCTGCTCAGCCTGTAATGGATCGCGGTTTTCCCGGAGGGAGTAGTCCAGCCCGACATTGACCGTTGTTCCTCCTTTATGGCATAGTAAAGTCCGGCCCGGGGCCGGTCGGTGCCAATGCGAATCGGGAGTGAAGCGGGCGGAATTTATAATGTACGCCATTGAAAAAGACGGCTGGAAGTTCATCGGTTTCTTTCTGCTCCTCGGAGTGATCTTTCTTCTGGCGATCGGGAGTCTCTGGCCGGTTGGAGT
>PWXJ01000011.1 GCA_003561965.1 PVC group bacterium | reverse complement strand
TACCCTCATGTCTCCCTGGGAAAGACCGTGACCGTGAATCCGATCAGACTCAACCCGGAACTTTATTTCCGCACGATCGCCCGCATCCCTCCCCGCCAGATATACCACCGTATCGGCAACATCCTGAAGTGGCAAATCTACCGCCGGTTCCCCCAGTCGATCCGCCGGCACTATGAACGCCGTCTGCCCCCTGCGCCGTCGACCCGGACCTCTCCCGGCCGGATAGCCTGGTTCGAAAAGAAACACGACGGCCGGGGCGGGATGTTCAATGTCCGCGATGTCCTCGAGCTTCGTTTCACCTTTCTCCATCGGACCCGGCAGTTTGGGGACCGGATTGCCTGGCGCAACCCGGACCTCACCTACCTCTGGGACTTCAATCTCCACTATTTCGAGTATCTGCCCGCGCTGGCGGAACTTCTCTCCTCGCCGGAGTCCGGGGAGAAAGAGCGGGCCGGGCGTCGTATCGCCTCCCTGCTCCGGCAGTGGATCGAGGACAACCCCTGTCCGAGCTGGAGAGGCTGGCACCAGTACCCGCTCTCCCTGAGAGTCATCAACTGGATCAAGGTCTTCCGTAATCACCCGGAATTCGCCGGCCCGGAGGTCCGGAGAAATCTCTATTTCCAGATCCTCTTTCTGGAAAGAAATTTGGAATACCACCTGATGGTCAACCATCTCCTGGAGAACGCCCGCGCTCTGGTCTTCGGGGGGCTGTTCTTCCGGGGGCCGGACGCCGAACGCTGGCTGGCCCGGGGTCTGGAGATAGTCCGGGACCAGCTTCGCCGGCAGGTTCTCCCGGCGGGGGGACACGTGGAGAGAGCCCCGATGTATCACTGCCTGGTCCTGGAGGGAATGCTCGATCTCTATCTCTACCTGGCGGGGTCCGGCCGGCCCGTTGACTGGCTTCGGCCACCGTTGGAAAAGATGTGCCGCTGGCTCGAATATATCCGCTGTCCAGACGGGACCTTCCCACTCTTCAACGATTCTGCCCTGGGGATCAGTGCCACCCCGGAACAGATCATCGATAACGCCGCCCGGATTATTGGTTACAGGACCTCCCGTCAGCTCCCCGCCCGGCGGAATTGTGACGGGTATTTTGTCATCACCGCCGAGCCGTTCTTCGCGGTCATTGACGGGGCGCCGATTGGGCCCCACTATAACCCCGGGCACGCTCATTGCGACAACCTGTCGTATGAACTGTTCTTCCGGGGTCGAAAGCTGACGGTCGATACCGGGACTTTCGGTTACGATCCCGATGATTCCCGCAGATATTCCCGTTCGACCCGGGCTCACAATACGGTGGTGATCGACCGGCTGGAACAATCCGAGGTCTGGGGAAGTTTCCGGGTGGGGCGGCGGTCGAACCCCGACCGGGCCGGGGTCTCCGGCGAACGGGAACTGACCGTCTTCCGGGGTTCCTACCGGAATCGACTGGAGCCCGGGCGGCGGATCCGACATCAAAGGACGGCTATCTTCTCGCCCGCCGGTTGGGTTCTGTTTTTCGACCGGTTGAGCGGCCGGGGCCGGCTGGAGGCGGAGAGCTACATCCACCTGGCCCCGGGTTGGAGCCTCGCCCGCGAGGAAGATTCCTGCTGTCTCGCTCACCCCGATTCGGAAGACCTGTTTCTCTATGAACTTTTCCGGGAAGAGATGGAAGTCTTTCAGGGACATTACGCACCGGAATTTGGTAAGCTGATCGACATCGAGATTGTCCGCTTCCATAAAACCGGGAGAGAGGTTCTGGAGATGGGCTATCTGTTTTCCGCCTCCGGACTCGCCGCCGCGCCCTCTCTGCGGTTCGACCGCCCGGCGGAGTGGTTAACCTTGATCATCGGGGACAAAGCCTGGAGCATTAACCTGCGGGGAGAAGAACAATGAAAATCCTGATAGCCTCTCCCCGTCTGCCTCAGCCCTGGGGCAAAGCGGACAGCATCACGGTCTATCGGTTGGTGAAGTACCTTTCCCGGGAACACGAGATCCACCTGGTTTGTTTTTACGAAGACCCCGCCGAGATGTCGTTTCTTCCCGAGTTGGAAAAATACTGCCGCGGGGTTCACACCCGGATGCTGAAGAACTGGAAGTTCCTGGTTAAGCTGCCCCGATGTTGCTTTTCTCCGACGCCTCTTCAGGTTTGCTACTATATGGATGGGAGGATGCGGAGGACCATCGACGCGGTTGTAGATGAGATCCAACCGGACCTGGCTTATGCCCACCTGATCCGGATGGCGCCTTACCTCCAGGCTAAGAAAGGGCCGAAACGGATTTTGGCGATGCAGATCTCCCAGACCCTGAATTACCGGAGAATGATCGAGAACATCAGCAATCCTTTCCACCGGCTGCTATACGGACTCGAGTACCGGAAGGTGCGGAAGTACGAGCCGGCCGTCACCCGCCATTTCGACAGCTGTCTCTTGATCTCCCGGTTTGACCGGGAAGCCCTCGACGGCCACGAAGCAATCGACAACATTTTCTACTCCCCCCACGGGATAGACGTAGCATACTACACCCCCTCTGCAGAAGCCGAAAAAGAAAACTCTCTGCTCTTCTCCGGGGTTCTGGAGACCCCGACCAATGTCGACGCGGTGTCCTACTTCCACCGGGAGATATATCCCCTGATCAAGCGGGAGATCCCGGGGATCAAGCTCCGGTTGGTGGGGAAAAACCCGGCTCGGGCGATTCAACGGATAGCGGTTGCGGATAAGTCGGTCAGCGTTACCGGTTTTGTAGAGGATTTGAGGCCCTACTACGAAAGAGCCCGAGTGGGCATCGATCCCCTGCGGATCGGCGCGGGCCTGCAGAACAAGCTCCTGATCGGGATGAGTATGGGCCTGCCGATGGTCTGCACCTCAATTGCCAACGAGGGCATCGGCGCCCAACCCGGTCGCCACCTCCTGGTCGCCGATCAGCCGGGGGAATTCGCCGCGGCAGTAGTGAAATTGTTCCGGGACCGGGATCAGGCGCGCGAAATTGCCGCCGCGGCCCGCCGGCACGTGGAAGAGTACTGGACCTGGGAGTATCACTTCCGGGCCCTATCCCGGCATCTGCGGCGGCTGGCGGGGGAAGAGGAGACCGGTTGAGGGCCGAACAATGCTGAGCCAGATGCCGGAATATATCAGCAGCCCTCTCCTGGCGGTGCTGTCGTTTCTCTTCGCCGCCACCGGCGCTCTCTTGCTCACGCCCCTGGTTATGCGGCTTGCCCGGAGATGGGGGGCGATCGATCGGGGAGGCTACCGGCGGATTGGGCGGGGCCGGACCCCGCTGCTGGGAGGCCTGGCGCTGGCGTTGCCGGTGATAGTTTTCCTGGTCGGCTTCGGCCTGGCCGGTTCGCTGATCGTCCGATACTGGAGATTTTTTTACCGGATCAACCCGGACTGGCTGAACCCGATGATGAACTTCGCCTCCGGCCGGGCCGAGTTCAGCCGGAGTTTTATCATCCTGGCGACCGGGGGGGCGGTAGTTCTCGCACTCGGACTGCTCGATGACCTCAGGGGGGTGCGGGCCCGTATCAAGCTTCTGGTCCAGTTCGCGGTCGCGGTATTCATCTGTCTGTCCGGTTTCGTCCTCGAGGCGTTCTACATCCCCCTGATCGGCGAGTTTTCGCTCAGCCCCGACCTCGGGGTCGTGGTCAGCATCCTCTGGATCGTTGGGCTGATCAACGCCTTCAACCTGATCGACGGGATCGACGGGTTGGCGGCCGGGGTGGCCCTGATCGCCGCCCTGGTCCTGGCGGCGCTTGGATTCACGGCCGGCAATGTCCTGCTGGTTTTCGCCGGCCTCTCCCTGGCCGGTTCCCTGGCCGCTTTTCTCTTCTTCAACTTTCCCCCGGCCCGGATCTTTCTCGGGGATACCGGGAGTATGTTCATCGGCTACCTGCTGGCGACCGTGACCCTGATGGGGACCTACAAGGGGCCGGCGGCGGTGATCATCCTCGGTCCGCTGCTGGCGCTGAGTTTCCCGATCTTCGAGACCCTGGTCTCGATGCTCCGGCGGTTTATCCGGGGGGTGCCGATCTTCAGCGGCGACCGCTATCACACCCACCACCGCCTGCTCGACAAGGGGTATTCCCGGCGGCGGGTGGTCCTGACCATCTACGGGGTTACCCTCCTCCTGGCCGGGGCCGCCTACCTGAGCCAGGTCATCCCCCCGGATTCCGGCTGGGACTGGTCCCCCGGTTTCATCGTCGTGGTGACCCTGTTCGGGGTCGCCTGGTGGGCGGGTTATCTCCGCCAGGCGGCGCTCCGGCGGATCTTCCTCCGCCGCCGCCGGAACACCGTCCTCGCGGCCTTCTCCCGCTACGCCATCCAGAGCCTGACCTCCCGCTCGGCGACCATCAAGCCGGCGGAGATCCTCGACCTCTGCCGGCGGGAGATGAGACTATCCTTTCTCGAGGCCCGGTTCGAGAAGGGGGACATCCCGATCGGCTCCAGCGGGAGCCCGCCCCGGGACGGTGAAGACAGGGTGATCGACGCCGCCCTGGAGGAACTCCGCCTCCAGACCATCGGGGGGATGCGGATCATAGTCCGCTACCGGTTCGATCATCAGCCCTACGAGCACGAGGCCGAGGATACCGCCGCCTGCCTGGCCCAGGTCTTCGAGCAGGGCGGCACCCCCGCCCTCCTGGCCAGGGTGATCCGGGAGAACCAGTTACCCGGCGAGGCAACGAGTTGCAAATGAAAATCATTAATATAGTCGGCGCCCGGCCGAACTTTATGAAGATCGCGCCGTTGATGGAGGCTTACCGGTCCCGTCCGGAGATCACCCCGATCCTGGTCCACACCGGCCAGCACTACGACGAGGAGATGAGCGACCTTTTCTTCCGCCAGCTGGGAATACCCCGGCCCGACCTCAACCTCGAGGTCGGCTCCTCCTCCCACGGGCGGCAGACCGCCGAGATTATGAAGCGGTTCGAGCCGGTGGTCATTGAGGAGGAGCCGGACCTGGTGGTGGTGGTCGGCGACGTCAACTCCACCATCGCCTGCGGCCTGGTGGCGGTCAAGCTGGGGGTGAAGCTGGCCCACGTCGAGGCGGGGTTGCGGAGTTTCGACCGGACGATGCCCGAGGAGATCAACCGGGTCCTGAGCGACGCCGTCAGCGACCTCCTCTTCTGCACCGAACAGAGCGGGGTGAGGAACCTCCTCAACGAGGGGGTGGGGGAGGAGAAGATCCACCTGGTCGGGAACGTGATGATCGACACCCTGCTCAAGCACCGGGAACGGGCCGAGGGGTCAGGGGTGCTGGAGGAACTTGGCCTCTCTCCCGACGGTTACGCGGTCCTCACCCTCCACCGCCCGGCCAACGTCGACGACCCGGAAGTGTTCTCGGGGATCGTCGCCGCGCTGGAAGAGATCCAGAAGGACCTCCCGGTGATCTTCCCCGTCCATCCCCGCACCCGCGACCGGGTGGCCGAGGTTCTTACCCCCCGGCGGCTTTCGAAACTGCCCGGCCTCCGCCCGATCGAACCGGTCGGCTACCTCGATTTCCTCAAGCTGATGGCCGAGTCCCGGCTGGTCCTGACCGACTCCGGGGGGATCCAGGAGGAGACCACCATCCTCGGGGTCCCCTGCCTGACCATCCGGGAGAATACCGAGCGTCCGGTCACCTGCGAGGTCGGGACCAACCGCCTGGCCGGCGTGAGGACGGAGACGATCCTGGCCGCCTACCGGGATATCTCCTCCGGCGAGGGCGGGGGAGGGGAGATCCCCCCGCTCTGGGACGGCCGGGCGGCGGAGCGGATAGTGGATATCCTGCTTCGCGGCCGTCATTGACATAGTCGTCCACCGGAGGTATCCTGCTAGTAGCGATGAAGGTGTCCGAGAAAAAGGCCCGCCTGTTCCTGGAAAAGAAGGAACGGGAGAAGGACTTACGGCTGGACGAACGATTCGTTCGGGCCCGCCGGGACTTCGAGGCCATCCGGCGGATGATCGTGGAACGCTACCGCCCCCGCCGGATCTGGCAGTGGGGATCTCTCCTCGACCGGTCCCGGTTTCGGGATTACTCCGACATAGACATCGCCGTGGAGGGGGTGGACGAGCCGGAGCGGTTCTTCAAGATGTTCGGCGAGGCCGAGAAGTTGACCGACTTCTCCCTGGATCTGCTCGACATCAACCGGATCGAGCCGGAGTTCGCCGAACTGATCAAGAAAAAAGGGGTGGTGGTTTATGAACGCGAAGATTAACGAACTGCTGGGTGAGATTGAGAAATGCCGCGGCCACCTGGATCGCCTGGACAAACTCTTTCGGCGGGCAACGGCGGATCTCGATGAGGGGAACCGGACACTGGAAAAGGCGGTATTTCTCTCGGAGATATTCGTTAACTATTACACCTGCCTGGAGACGATGTTCTTCCGGATATCGCAATTTTTTGAAAACTCACTCTCCCAACAGAGCTGGCATTCCGATCTGCTGCG